>CANFZJ010000108.1 GCA_947451445.1 Comamonadaceae bacterium | reverse complement strand
GGCGCTGCGGGCCGCGTGGGTGATGACTTTGTCGCGCACGAAGCGGCCGTTCACGTAGGCAAACTGCTGGTCGGGCCGGGCGCGGGCGGCGTCGGGAATACCGGCCCGGCCCCACACGCGCACCGGCTGGCCGCCATCGTCGCGGACCGAGCTGGTGAAGTCCACGGCGACCGAGCGGTCGGCAAAGTCGTCGCCCAACACATCGCGCAGGCGCTGCGTGATGGCGTCAGGCGTGATGGCGTCCATGCTGCTGGGCGCCGTGCAGGCCCGCCATTGCTCGACCAGCTTGCCTTCGTGCCAGATGGCAAAGCCCACGTCGGGCCGGGCCAGCGCGTGGCGGCGCACGGCCTCGATGCAGTGGGCCAGCTCGGTGGCGTCGGTTTTGAGGAATTTGCGCCGCGCCGGGGTGCTGAAGAACAGCTCTTTGACTTCCACCGTGGTGCCGGTGCTGCGCGCCACGGGGCGGATCTCGCCACTGCCGCCGTCCAGCAAATAGGCATTCGGTTGGCCGCTGGCGCGCGACAGTATGGCGGTGTCAGCTATGGAGTTGATAGCAGCCAGGGCCTCACCCCGAAAGCCCATGGTGCCCACAGCCTCCAGCTCTTGCAGGTCGCGGATCTTGCTGGTGGCGTGGCGTTTCAGGGCGATGGGCAGCTCGTCCAGTGGGATGCCGCCGCCGTCGTCCTCCACCGCAATCAGCCGCACGCCCCCGGCCAGCAGGCGCAGGGTGATCTGCGTGGCCCCGGCGTCCAGCGCGTTGTCCACCAGTTCGCGCACCACCGAGGCGGGGCGCTCCACCACTTCGCCCGCAGCGATCTGGCTGATGAGTTCGTCGGGCAGCTCGCGGATGGCGCGGCGGGGGATGGGAGTCGGGGGGGAGGGGGCGATGGGGGCGTTCACCGGATGATTTTAGGGGAGTCGATGGCCCCGTGTACCGCCGGCGCTGCCGGGGTTTAGAAGGTGTTCAAGGGCTTTTGGGCGCCGCGTTGAAGAGCAGGCCTTCGGCCCGGTTGCGCCCGCCGTGTTTGGCGGCGTACAGCGCGGTGTCGGCACGTTGCAGCAACACGTCGGCAGTGTCGCCGTGGGCCACGGTGGTCACCCCGCAGCTGATGCTCACGGTGTGGTCGCCCACCAGTGGTTGCGCGGCTACGTGGCGGCACAGGCTGGAGGCCTTTTGCAGGGCTTGGATGTAGGCGGTTTCTGGCATCAGCACGATGAATTCTTCACCGCCCCAACGGCCCAGTGTGTCGGCGTCGCGCAGCACCTCTTGGGCCCGGGCCGCCAGGGCCACGAGGGCCTGGTCGCCCACCGCATGGCCAAACTGGTCGTTGACGGTTTTGAAGTGGTCCATGTCGATCAATACCAGTGAAAAAGCGCCTCCATACCGTTCGAACCGCGCCAGCTCTGCGCTGACCGTCTCTGCGATGCTGCGGCGATTGGCCAGCTGGGTGAGTTCGTCGGTGTTGGCCAGCCGGGCCAGTTCGCTGGCGCTGAGTTGGGCGATCTGGAAGCGATGCTGGTAGCTGGAGAAAAAATACAAGGCCGCAATCAGGATGGCCGACACCATGTACAGCTGCACCGTGAAGTTGCCGTGGGGTGCGTCCGGGCGCAACACCAGGTAAGGCAGGCCAATACCCACAAACAGCGCCAGGATGAGCAGCGACAGCTTCAGGCTGGACTTGTGGTCCATCAGTGTGAAGGCGAAGACGTAGATCACCGGAATCCACAAATACAGCGGCTCCAGGTCGATGCGCGCGCCGTACACGGGGGCGTACAGGCGCAAGGCCATACAAAGCGCACAGATACTGGCCGCGAAGACCAGGCAGGCCATGTCCACCACCCGCAGCGGCTGCCACCGCTTCCAGGCGATCAGGCATACGACCGGATGGAACACGATGTTGGCCGCAAACACCAGGCGCAGCGCCAACGACGACTGGCCCCGCGATTCGGCCATCGCCCAGCCGATGGCGGAGCTGACCCAGGCCAGGGCCAGGATGGTCATCAAGAGTTTGCGTTTGAGGGGGTCTGATGACTTTTGCACGGGAGGGCGTGGGATGGGGTGAACGTGGGCAACCAGGCCGGGCGGCCTGCAATCGCAAAATGCTATCAAAATAGTAGCTATTGGAGCACAACTTCAGGTATTCGCCTTTGGGAGCGGCGTGGCCATCCTCTCCGTGCGGCCGTTCCGTTTAGGCCCAATGGTCTTGCAGGTACTGGTGGGCTTTTTCAAAATTGAATTGGGCGATGGCGCTTGCGATTTTGGCGTGGCTGGTGCCCAGCAAGGGGAGCAGCTGGGCGAAGTGGCGGTCGAATACTTCTGCCGCCTCTGCATCGTCTTCGGCCAGCAATGCCTGCAGCCGGGCCAGCAGCTGGCGGTCGTCTGGTGTGTCCAGGCCTGCGTTTGCCGCCTGCGGGGGCGTGGCTTGCAGAAGGGGCGGTGTTGGCTGCAGCAAGGGGGTGCTGGCCTGTGTCCGTATGGGGTCGATGTCGAACCGGGCGGTGAACCAGAAAACCGAGCCCTCGCCCAGACGGCTGTCTACGCCGACCGTGCCGCCCATCAGCTCGGCCAGGCGTTTGTTGATGGCCAGGCCCATGCCGGTGCCACCGTATTTGCGCGTGCTGGTGGCATCCCCTTGGGTAAAGCTTTGAAACAGCGAGCCCATCTGTTCTGGCGCCATGCCAATGCCGGTGTCTTGCACCACAAACTTGAGCTGCACCACGTGTTCTGACGCTTCTTGCACCTGCACCGTGATGGCGATGCTGCCGGTCTCGGTAAATTTGACGGCGTTGGTGGCGTAGTTGGTCAGTATTTGCCCCAGCCGCAGGGGGTCACCCAGCAGATTGGGGGGTACATCGGGGTTGGCTGCACAGGTGAATTCCAGCCCCTTGTGGGCGGCTTTGCCGCCGATTGCCGTGGCGAGATGGCGCATGACGGCGTCTAAGGCAAACGGTGTCAGCTCGATCTGCAGCTTGCCCTCTGCTACCTTGGAGAAGTCCAGGATGTCGTTCAAGATGCCCAGCAGGTGCTTGGAGGACTGCTCGATCTTGTGCATGTATTCCCGCTGGCGCGGGGTGAGCTCGGTTTGCAGCGCCAGAAACGCCATGCCGATGATGGCGTTCATGGGGGTGCGGATCTCATGGCTCATGTTGGCCAAGAAGTCCGATTTCATCCGCGTGGCGGCTTCGGCCTGCTCTTTGGCATGGCGGATTTCTTCCAGCACCCGGCGCTGTTCGGTGGTGTCTTCGTACAGCCAGACCGAGCCCTGCTGGGTGTCGTTGCGGTCCAGGCGGCAACCCCGGGAGTGAACCCACAGCAGCGTGCCGTCTTTGCGCCGCATTTGCCGCTCTTCGCTGAAGCGGCCTGTGTCTTGCAGGCTGGCAATCGCCCGTGTGCTGGTGTCGTGCCATTCCTGGGGGCTGACAAACAGCAGCGCCGGGTCTGTCCCGGCCAGCTCCCCCGGCGCATAGCCAAACATGTGCTCCATGATCTGGTTGCAAATGCGAAACAGGCCGTTGAGGAAGAAGGCGATGCCGATGTCCACCGACGCGAAGATGGCTTGCTGCTCTTTGAGCATGGCGGCGGTGGCGCGTTCGGCGTTTTTGCGGTCGGTAATGTCCACCATGGTGCCCACTATGCCGCCGGGCGTGCCGTCGGGCATGCGGTAGCCGACCGAATAAAAAAGGGTTTCATGCAGGCTGCCATTGCCCAGGGGAAGCAGCATTTCGCGCTGCAAGGACCCTGCTGAGGCCATCGTTTCTTCGGCTTTGTCTGTGAGGCGCAGATGCAGCGCTTGCGTTGCCATATCGCGCACCGACTGGCCTGCTACATCGGCCGTGGTACCACCACCAATCTCGGCGTAGGCTGGGTTCGCCGCCCTGAAGTTGGCCTGGGCGTCGAGGTGAAAAACGGGGTAGGGGATGGCGTTGAAAACCGCCAGTTGGATGTCGAGTGCACGGCGCAGCTGGGTGTTTTCAGTGCGCAACGCCTCTAGTTGCTGCTGTAACAACAGGCATTCTTGGGCAGAACCGGGGTTGTCTGCGGAGTCCATTGGTACGTCTCACTGCATTTTGTAGGCCAGCGCCAAGCCGATGCAGGGCTGATGGGCGGCGCATCGTAGCTTCGGATGGGGCTATTACTTTCTCGGTTACGCGAACTATAGCGATTTACCGGTTTTTTTCAGAACCGTATTTCCACACTGTGGGCCAGTTCGACCCCTTGGGCCTGCATGGCGGCCAAAAACTGCTCGTGTTGCGCCTGGAAGCCCGCTACCGGCCCCATGCAGTCGGTCAGCAGCACGATGCGCTGCGGCTTGGTGCGGGCCAGGTGGGCCAGGATGTGCTCGGTGGTGGCGCGCACGCAGTGGCTGCTGGCCTCCCCGGCGACCAGCAGCACGTCGGCCTGGTCCATGGTGGCCATCAGCGCGTGGTTGAGCCCGGTGGCGTCGTCTTGCGGGTCGGGCACCTCGGCCATCACGGCGCTGTAGTGCTCGGTCCAGGGGTTGCTGCCCTTGGTGACTTTGCTGACGCTGCGCCCGCGCAGGTCTTCCCAGGCGTTGTAGGCGGCGTGTACGTCGGCATGCACGTTGTGGCCCCAGGTGCCGATTTCGCAGTGCACCGGCCAGACCATCAATGTGTAGCGGCCCTGCGCCTCCAACGCGTCCAGATACGCCAGCGTGCGGTTCAGCGCCGACGCCTGGCGCGGGCGGAACAGCCCGGCGTTGACGGCAGCGGCGGTGATGGGGGTAAACGGCGCTACCGCATGGCCATCGCCCTTTTGCCAAAACGTGGGGTGGGCAATGTCCAGCCGGTGGTGCGAATCCAGGGTGACGGTAATGTCGGTCAGCGCGCCAGCGTGGGTGCGGATGAAGGCGGCCAGGCGTTGCATGTCGGCATGCGCGCCAGCAACGGGCAGGGCGGGCACGCCCCCTGCGTCGGGTGGCAGGTCACAGAAGTCGTTTTGCGGGTCGATGATGAGCAGGTGGGTGTGGTGAGTCATGGCGTGTCCCGGTCGTAGTGGGAGCCATGTTAGCCAGCCTGGCTTTGGAGCGGGGATGTTTGTTAAAAATGATAGCTGCTACCGCAATGTTTATATGCGCTGGAGCCTGTTTTTTCATAAAGTCATACGGGCTGGTGATAATCCACCCCCATGGACATTCTTATGCAACTTCTCGACTTCATCCTGCACGTGGACAAACACCTGCAGGCCTTCGTAGCCAGCTACGGCCTGTGGGTCTACGCGCTGCTGTTCCTGATTATTTTTGTGGAGACAGGCGTGGTCGTCATGCCGTTTCTGCCCGGCGATTCGCTGCTGTTTGTGGTGGGCGCGATGTGCGGCGTGGGCCTGATGTCGTACCCGCTGGCGGTGGGGCTGCTGCTGGCGGCCGCCATTCTGGGCAACCAGAGCAACTACGCGATAGGCCGCTTTCTGGGCCCCAAGGTGTTCCAGTGGGAAGACTCCCGGTTCTTCAACAAAAAAGCCTTCAACGACGCGCATGCGTTTTATGAAAAGTACGGCGGTATCACCCTCGTGGCCGCGCGCTTCATGCCGTTTTTGCGCACCTTTGCCCCGTTTGTGGCGGGCGTGGCGCTGATGGGCCGGGCCAAGTTCACCTTCTTCGACGTGCTGGGCGGCGTGTTGTGGGTGGTGGGCATCGTCACCATAGGCTACTTCTTTGGCAACTTCCCCTGGGTCCAGCACAACCTGGACAAAATCATCTGGGCGATGATCTTGATTCCCGGCTTGGTGATCGTTTTCGGCGCGTTCAAAGGCCGCCTGGCCCGCAAAAAAACTGCTTAAATATTGGGCAGTGCAAGCTTTTTCTTTATAAATCAAGGACTTGGCATGCCCATACAGGGGCTTGCCAAACTTATCCACAAGTTTGTCCAGTGCAGACAGGGAGAACTTGGTCTCTTTTGTAACACGCTGCCTAAAAATTAAGCGACGCAAGCATTGTCTTTGTAAATCAAACACTTAGCGTTGCCATACAAAAGCCTTACAGGCTTATCCACAAGTTTGTCCAGTGCAGCCATGGGTAACTTTCCAGTCTCTACAATCCACTCCTTCACCGGGGGTGTCCACTGCATAAGCGGACTGAGAAATACCCCACTCAGGACTTACGCAAGTCCTACCACTACCTGATCTGGGTCATGCCAGCGTAGGAAGCGTGATGGGCACTGTGCCTGCATGCGCCCACGCTGGCGCATTGAAAGGCAAGCATGCTGCAACGTCGTACTTTTTCCCTGGCGGCTACCGTGCTGGCGGCCCTGTTATCCGTCCCGGCGTTGGCCGCAGACAAGGAGCTGCGGGTGCTGGTGCACAGCTCGTTCGACCTGCCCAAGCCGCTGCTGGCCCAGTTTGAGGCCGAGGCGGGCGTCAAACTCAGCCTCATCAAGGCGGGTGACGCGGGTGAAATGCTCAACAAACTCATCCTGACCCGCGCCCAGCCCGTGGCCGACGTGGTCTATGGCCTGGACAACGCCCTGGTCGCCAAGGCCCAGGCTAATAAAGTGCTGGACGCCACCACCTACACCCGGGGCTCGGCCACCGCCCAGGTAGGGGCCAACGTGGTGCCGGTGGACTACGGCTTCGTCACCCTGAATTTTGACAAGGCAAGCTTCAAGAAAAGCGGCCTGGCGCTGCCCCAGTCGCTGGACGATTTGACCCTGCCCGCCTACCGCACCCTGCTGGTCGTACGCAACCCCGCTACCTCCAGCCCCGGTTACGCCTTCCTGCTGGCCACTATCGCGGGCATGGGCGAAGAAAAAGCCTTTGACTGGTGGGCCAAGATGCGCACCAACGGCGTGAAGGTGGTGAAGGGCTGGACCGAGGCCTACTACACCGAGTTCAGCCGCAACGGCGGCGCCCGCCCGCTGGTCGTCAGCTACGCCACCAGCCCGGCTGCCGAGGTGTTCTACAGCAAGACCAAGCTCACCGAGTCGCCCACCGCCAACCTGTTTCTCAAAGGCGGTGTGTTCCGCCAGGTCGAAGGCATGGCCCTGGTCGCCGGGGGCGGCCAGCGCGAGGCTGCAGACAAGTTCTTCCGCTTCATGCGCTCCGACGTGGTGCAGCAAGCCCTGCAAACCAGCATGTGGATGTACCCCGTAGAGGCCCACACCCCGCTGGCCGAGGTGATGAAGCACGCAGTGGAGCCCACCACCTTTGAAACCCTGCCCGCCGAGACCATTGCCGACAAAGGTACGGCCTGGGTGGCGCGCTGGACGCAGGTGGTGCTGAAGTAAATGGTGTCTGCGCGCCGCTGGCTGCTGGCGCTACTGCCTTTATGCAGCCTGGCCGTGCTGCTACTCGCCCCGGTGCTGCGCTTGGCAGCCGAGGGCTGGTGGGGCGACTTGGCCAGCGGACCTGCACCATCCGTCTGGGCCATCTGGCACGACCCGTACCTGCGCTGGCGCGTGCTGTGGTCGCTGCTGCAGGCGGGCGCGACCTGCATCGCCGCGCTGTTGCTGGGCCTGCCGGTGGCCTGGGTGCTGGCGCGCTGGGACTTTGCCGGGCGCAGGCTGGTGCTGCGCCTGCTGATGCTGCCGTTTGTGGTGCCCACGCTGGTGGCTGCGCTGGGCGTGCTGGCGTTGTTCGGGCCACGCGGTGTGTTTGCGGGCCTGCAGTTGCAAGACACGCCTTGGCTGCTGCTGTACGGCAACCTGTTCTTCAACCTGTGTGTGGTGGTGCGCGCCGGGGTGGACGCGCTGGGCCAGGTCAGCGCGCAGCGCGTGGCGGCGGCCCGCAGCCTGGGCGCTACGCCGTGGCGGGCCTTCTGGCGCGTGGAATGGCCTGCCATCGCGCCCTGGCTGGCGTCTAGCCTGTGCCTGGTGTTTTTGTACTGCTTTGCCGGGTTTGGCCTGGCCCTGGTGCTGGGCGGGCAGCGCTACGCCACGGTCGAGGTCGAAATCTATGCCCTGGTCGCCCACGAGTTGCAGCTGGCCCCGGCCAGCTTGCTGGCGCTGTGGATGCTGCTGCTGACCGGCGCAGTCGCCTGGGGCTACGCACTGATCGAAAAGCGACTGGCCGTGCCGACCAAGGTGCAGCCCATCGCCCGCCGCAGCCCCAGCCGCCCGGCGCACTGGCTGGGCGTGGCGGCGGCGCTGGCGGTGCTGGCCTTCTTCTGCGCCGCGCCCATCGTCGCCATCGCCTGGCGCGCTGCCCACGCGGGTGGGGACAGTTGGGCGCTGCTGCTTGCGCCCGAGACGTTGGCCGCGTTGTGGAACACCTTGCGCTTTTCCGCCGTTGCTTTGCTGCTGGCTACCGTGCTGGGCCTGCTGCACGCGCTGGCGGCCCAGGCCTCAGTGGCGCTGCGGGCGTTGGCGTTTTTGCCGTTTGTGGTGTCGCCCATCACCGTGGCCTTTGGCCTGCTGCTGCTGTACCCGCAGTGGACCGCCAGCCTGCCGCTGCTGCTGTGCGCCTACGCCGTGCTGGCCTACCCGTTCATCGCCAAGGCGTTGGCTGCCGCGCTGGACAGCCTGCCCGAGCACCTGCCCCAGGCCGCGCGCAGCCTGGGGGCCAGCCCCTGGCGCGTGTTCTGGCGCGTCACGCTGCCGCTGGTGGCCCCCGCGCTGCGCCGGGGCATGGCCTTCGCGGCGGCGACTGCGCTGGGCGAATTCGCCGTTACCCTGTTTTTATCCCGCCCCGAATGGGCCACGCTGACCACCCTGATTTACCAGCACCTGGGCCGCCCCGGCGCGGCCAACAGCGACGCCGCGCTGGTGCTGGCCTGCGTGCTGATGGCGCTGGCG
>CANFZJ010000107.1 GCA_947451445.1 Comamonadaceae bacterium | reverse complement strand
TTGCCGATCCGAAGCATGAAAGTTATTGCGCGTTAGTCACATCAATAGTTTCTTCAGCTGTGGCCACACGTTGTTCAGCAACGTAGGATGCGCTTCCGCCTTGGGGTGGATGCGGTCCGGCTGGAACAGTTTTACCGGGTCCGGCGCATCTGCCACGCCTTTCAGCAAGAACGGCACCAAACCGGTTTTCTCCCCCTTGGCTACTTTTGCAAACGTGCTGCTGAAGCGCTCTGCGTAGTCGCGTCCGTAGTTGGGCGGTACCTGCATGCCGACCAGCAGCACGCTGGCTCCGGCTTTTTGCGCAGCCTGGACCATGGCGCGCAGATTGTCTTCGGTGGTTTGTAGCGGCAGGCCGCGCAATGCGTCATTGCCACCCAGCTCAATCACTACCTGCGTCGGCCGCACGCTGGCCAGCAAGGCTGCCAGCCGCGCCCGCCCGCCCGCCGTGGTGTCGCCGCTGATGCTGGCGTTGTGCACCGTGGCGTTGATTTTTTCAACGGCCAGGCGCTGTTCCAGCAATGCGACCCAGCCTGTGCCGCGCGCCAGGCCGTATTCGGCACTCAGGCTGTCGCCCACCACCAAAATAGTGCGGGGCTTGGTTTGTGCCCCGATAGCCCCCATGTACAGGGCCAGAGCTGCTGTCGCGATAAAGTATCTACGTTTCAAAACCAAAGCCTTTCATGCCAAACAATTCCAGCGGTGCGGTGATTTCTGTGGAGCACATCTCCAAATCTGTCACCGACTCCACCGGCACGCTCACCATTTTGCGCGATATCGACTTCTCACTCGCTCCCCGGGAGACGGTGGCTATCGTCGGCGCATCGGGATCGGGCAAGAGCACGCTGCTGTCCATCATTGCCGGGCTGGACACCCCCACCCAGGGCACGGTGCGCATTGCGGGGCAAGATCTGTTTGCCCTTGGCGAAGACCAACGGGCCGCGTTGCGGGCGCAAAAACTGGGCTTTGTGTTCCAGAGCTTTCAGCTTATGGGCAACCTCACGGCGCTGGAAAACGTGATGCTGCCGCTGGAACTGGCGGGCCGCAAAGACGCCCGCAAAGCCGCCACCGAGATGCTGGGGCGCGTGGGGCTGGCGCAGCGCCTGGGCCATTATCCCAAGCTGCTCAGTGGCGGAGAGCAGCAACGTGTGGCCCTGGCGCGGGCCTTTGTGGTCCAGCCTGCGGTGCTGCTGGCCGACGAGCCCACTGGTAGTCTGGACTTCGCCACCGGCGAAACCGTGATGGCGTTGATGTTTGAATTGAACCGCGAGCAGGGTACGACGCTGGTGCTGGTGACCCACGACCGCGCCATTGCCGCCCGCTGTGACCGCCGCATCACCATCGAAGCTGGCCAAATCGCACACAGCTAAAATTTATAATAAATGAGCCTCTGGCGCACGTCATACCTGCGCTGGCAGCTATTATTAATATAGCATTCGAGTAGCAGCCCGCCAGCGTCGATAATCTCCCCATGTCATCTCCCAAAGTTCTCTTCGGCTTCCATGCCGTGGGCGTGCGTTTGAAAACCGCGCCGAAATCCATCATCGAAATTTATTACGAGCCCACCCGGCGCGACGCGCGTATGCGCCAGTTCCTGGAAAAGGCCAACGAGTCCGGGGCCCGCCTGATTGAGGGCGACAGCATGCGCTTGGCCAAGCTGTGCGGTAGCCACGGCCACCAGGGCGTGGCGGCGCGGGTGGAACACATCCCCCAGGTGCATTCGCTGGACGACCTGCTGGACAGCCTGACCACGCCACCGCTGCTGCTGGTGCTGGATGGCGTGACCGACCCGCACAACCTGGGGGCCTGCCTGCGGGTGGCCGATGGGGCAGGGGCCCATGCGGTGATTGCCCCCAAGGACCATGCTGCAGGTATCAACGCCACGGTGGCCAAGGTGGCCAGCGGTGCGGCCGAGACTGTGCCGTATTTCATGGTCACTAACCTGGCGCGCACCTTGGGTGAGTTGAAGGAACGCCAGATCTGGTGTATTGGCACCAGCGACAACGCGCCCAAAACCCTGTACCAGGTGGACCTGACGGTGCCTGTGGCACTGGTGTTGGGTAACGAAGGCGATGGCATGCGCCAGTTAACGCGCAAGACTTGTGACGAGTTGGTCGGTATTCCGATGGCCGGTGCGGTGGAGAGTTTGAACGTGTCCGTGGCCAGTGGCGTTTGCCTGTACGAAGCGCTACGCCAGCGGCTGTAATTTTCGCTAAAAAGTTCTCCCCGTTCGCACTGGATAACTTTGGGGATAACTCTGAGATTGGCCCGGAAAATTCGGGTAAACCCTTGTTTTTAAAGGCCAATCATTGCGCTGCCAAATTTTTAGGCAGTTGACAAGTCTCGGTGTTGTCGACCCAAACGCCTATCACACCCAGCCCATCGCGCCCAAAACGGCACCGATGCCCAGCAACCACAAAATGTGTAGCTTGGTACGCCAGACTATCCAGGTGCTCACGGCAGCCAGCAGCCACAGCGGCCAGTCGGCATGGGGGCCGTGTTGGGCACTGGCCAAAATCCAGCCTGTCGCCACCATCAAGGCAATCACGATAGGGGCCATGCCTTGCTTGAAGGCCCGCACGGCGCGCAGTTCGCGGTTACGGTGGCCCCAGCGGGCCGACAGCCAAGTTAGTGCCGTGCTAGGCAGTAGAAGGCCTACCAGGGTGCTGCCCATGCCGAGCAGAGCCGCGGCGTAGCTACCCGCATTCAACCCTACGTTCCAACCCATCAGGGCTACAAACAGCACATTGGGTCCGGGCGCTGCCTGGGCGATGGCGATGGACGCGTTGAACTGGCTATCGGTCAGCCAATGTTGCTCCGTCACCAGGAAGCGGTGCATGTCCGGGGCCACGGTGATCGCGCCACCCACGCCCAGCAGCGACAGGGTGGTGAAGTGCCAGAACAGCTGCAGCCAGTCCAGCGCAGCCATGGAAATATGGTGAAGGTGGTCCATTACGGCAGTTTCCGGTATGTCATGCTGCAGGCAATGCCACCCAAGCCCAGCAACACATAGGCCAGCGGCCAGTGCAGCAGGGCGATGGCAATAAAGCACAGCAGCCCCAGTACGGCGCAGGCAAGCATCCCCAGCACATGGTGGCGCACGGCGCGCAATAGCTTGAGGCCGGTTGCGGTGATCAGGCCTGCGGCGACTGCGCCCATGCCGCGCAGGGCACCAGCCACCTGTGTGTTGTCTGCGTACTGGGCATAGACCAGCGCCAGGGCCAGTACGACCAGCAATGGGACGGCCAGCAGGCCGGTCATGGCTGCCAGTGCGCCGCGCAGGCCGAAGTGGCGGTCACCAATCATCACCGACAGGTTGAGCACATTGGGGCCGGGCATGATTTGCGCCACTGCCCAGTCTTCAATGAATTCTTCGGTGGTCATCCAGCGCTTTTTTTCTACCAGTTCACGCTGCACCACGCCGAGCACGCCGCCAAAGCCTTGCAGCGCCAGCCAGGTGAAAGAAATGAACAAGTCGGTGGGGGATTGGGGCTGGGCGCGTTCGGGGGGCATGGTTATCCTAGATCCGGTAGTTGAAGTGGCAAAAAGTCAATGTCCATGCGGCCTTTCAGGCGGTAACAAGCGGTCAACTGCTGGATCTAGGATTAGACCAAATGGATGCGTTGTATACCGGTAGCAGACAGCCTTAGCAGATCGGCGCGGGGTGGACTGGCGTCCAGATCCCAGTCGCTCAGTACCCAGCGCTGCAAGCCGTCACCGAGGCCATGCTGTGCTGGGCGGTGGGTGTGGCCGTGGACCAAGGTGGTTGCCTGCGCGGCCTGCAGCCATTGGCGGGCAGCTGCGGTGTCTACGTCGGCGTAAGGCGCACCGCTGCGTTTGCGGCTTTCGCTTTCTGACCGGATACTGCGGGCAATTTGTTGGCGTTCAGCCAGGGGTTTGGCCAAAAATGCGGTCTGCCACTGCGGGCTGCGCACCAGGGCGCGGAACTGCAGGTAGTCCACATCGTCCAGGCACAGCAGGTCGCCGTGGCTCAACAGCCAGTGCTGGCCGGCAAACTGCAGCACAGTGGGGTCGTCCAGCAGCGTTACGCCGCAGTCTTGCAGGCAAGCCGATCCCAGCAAAAAGTCGCGGTTGCCGTGCATGAAGTACACCGGGCGCTGCCGGGCGGCGGCACGCAACACGTCCATGCAGGCAGCGTTAAAACCGCCGGGATCGCTGGAACCGTCGCTGGTTATGGCGTCGTCCCCGATCCAGACCTCAAACAGGTCACCCAGGATGCACACCGCGTCCGCTGGGGTGCTTTGCATAAAGCGCTGCCAGGCGGTAAAGGTGGCGGGTTCGCTGGCCTGCAAATGCAGGTCTGAAATGCAATCGACCGTGCGCCAATGGCTGGGCGCGGTGAGCGCTGCCATTGGGGGCACGGTCGATGTCATGGACGACGGTGGTTTACAGAGCTACGGCTTTTTCGATGATGACGTCTTCCACGGGCACATCGCCATGGCCGCCACGGTTGCCGGTCTTGACGGTTTTGATGCCGTCCACGACTTCAGCGCCCGACACAACCTTGCCGAACACGGCATAGCCCCAGCCGGAGGACGAGATGGCGGTGTGGTTCAGGAAGCTGTTGTTCGCCACGTTGATGAAGAACTGGGCGGTGGCCGAGTGCGGGTCGCTGGTGCGGGCCATGGCAACCGTGTAGTTGTCGTTTTTCAGGCCGTTGTTGGCTTCGTTGTCGATAGGGGCGTCGCTGCCCTTTTGCTTCATGCCGGGCTCAAAGCCGCCGCCTTGCACCATGAAACCGGGGATGACGCGGTGGAACACGGTGTTGTCGTAGTGGCCTTTTTTGACGTAGGCCAAAAAGTTGGCTGCCGACTTAGGTGCTTTTTCAGCGTCCAGTTCGATGGTGATGACGCCGCGACCGGCAATGTGGAGTTCGACTTGGGGGTTGCTCATGGCAGGGTTTCCTTATTTGAGAGGGATAGCGGATTGGATGCTGATGGGGGTCAGCGGGACGTTTTGAAATGGGCCTTTGTTGCCGGTGGGCACGACGCGGATTTTGTCCACCACGTCCATGCCGGACACCACCTTGCCAAACACGGCGTAGCCATGGCCGTCGGGGGAGGGCGCGTTCAGGCTGGCATTGTCTTGTACGTTGATGAAGAATTGCCCGGTGGCCGAGTTAGGGTTGCCGGTGCGCGCCATGGCGATGGTGCCACGGTCGTTTTTCAGGCCATTGTTGGCTTCCAGCGGAATAGGCGCACGGGTCGGCTTTTGCTGCATATCGGGGGTAAATCCACCGCCTTGCACCATAAAGCCGTCCATCACACGGTGGAAGATGGTGCCGTCATAGAACTTGTCTTTGGCGTACTGCAAAAAGTTTTCTACGGTCTTGGGTGCTTTGTCGGGGTAGACCTCGACCACAAAGTCACCCAGGGAGGTGCTGAACTTGACACGGGGCGCGTCGGCGGCAAATGCGGGGCTGGCGGCCCACAGCGCAGCGCAAACCAGCAAAGCGCGCTTGGAAATGTAAACAGTCATGGATGCAATGGAGTAAGTGGACCGCCCGCACATGCGGACCCTGGCGCATAAATGCAAGCGGCGTTATTTGGTTTTGGCTGCGGGGGCCAGTAGATTCTTCAACGCGGCCACCTTTTGGCTGGCCTGCGGGTTGCTTGCGTTGAGCTGCAACGACTTGCCATACGACTGGCTGGCCAGCTTGGCGTACACGTCGCCCAGGTTTTCATAGGCGGTGGCGTAGTTGGGGTTGATGCGTACCGCCATCTCCAGCGCGGTGCGGGCTTTGTCGAAGTCGCCCTGGCCCGCGTACAGCACGGCCAGGTTGTTGTAGGGCTCGGGCAGCTCTGGGTACTCTTGGGTCAGCGCCGTCAGGGTGGTGATGGCATCGGAGGGCTGGTTGGCGGCGGTTTGTACGGCCGACTTCAAGAAACGCATTTGCGGGTCGCGCGGTTTGAGGGTCAGGTACATATCCACCTTGGCCTGGGCTTCGGTCAGCTTGCCAGTGCGCAGCAGCTGGTTTACATCGGCATAGTCGTCGGCCTGGGCGGTGCTGCAGACCAGCACGGCAGCTGCAGCCAGCAGGCGCAAACCAAGGGAAAAACGGGATGAAAGATGCGACATAAAGCCTCTTCAACAAGATGCAAAACCGGACCCAAACGCGGGGCTATATACTCCGCAGGATTGTAGCCCAGGGGTCTGTCCACCCCTGTAGCCTGCCGCCCCCCAACCCCCCTGAACCTGCTTGCAGCACGCTTGTGCGTTCTGCTCCATCGCTATATTTCATGAGTTTGCGCATTTACAACACGCTGTCGCGTGCCACGGAAGAATTCACCCCGATCGAAGCAGGCCATGTGCGCATGTACGTTTGCGGCATGACGATTTACGACCTGTGCCACATCGGCCACGCCCGGATGATGATGGCTTTCGACGTGGTACAGCGCTGGCTCAAGGCCAGTGGCCTGCGGGTGACCTATGTGCGCAATATCACCGATATCGACGACAAGATCATCGCCCGCGCCGTGCAGCGCGGCATCACCATCCGCGCGCTGACGGATGAGATGACCCTGGCCATGCACCAGGACATCGCGCTGCTGGGCATCGAGCCGCCCACCATCGAACCCCGCGCCACCGACTACGTGCCGCAGATGCTCAGCCTGATTGCCACGCTGGAAGGCAAGGGCTTGGCCTACCGCACGCCGCACGGCGATGTGAACTACGCGGTGCGTAAATTCCCCGGCTACGGCCAGTTGTCCGGCAAGTCGCTGGACGAGCTGCACGCCGGTGAGCGCGTGGCGGTGCTGGACGGCAAGGACGACCCGCTGGACTTTGTGCTGTGGAAGGCCGCCAAACCCACCGAACCCGCCGACGCCCAGTGGGCCAGCGCATTCGGCCCGGGCCGCCCCGGCTGGCATATCGAATGCTCGGCCATGTCCTGCGCCAATCTGGGCGATACCTTCGACATCCACGGCGGCGGTGCCGACCTGCAGTTTCCCCACCACGAGAACGAAATCGCCCAGAGCGAAGGCGCGACCGGCCAGCGGCTGGCGAACTTCTGGGTGCACAACGGTTTTGTGCGGGTAGACAACGAAAAGATGTCCAAAAGCCTGGGCAACTTTTTCACCATCCGCGACGTGCTGCAGCAGTTTGATGCGGAAACCCTGCGGTTCTTCCTGGTGCGCACCCATTACCGTAGCCCGCTGAACTACAGCGACGCGCACCTGAACGACGCCCACACCGCCCTGAAACGCCTGTACACCGCACTCAGCATGGTGCAGTCCGTAGTGCCCGCCGCCATCGACTGGACCGATCCGTTCGCGGCCCGCTTCCAGGCTGCGATGGACGACGACTTTGGCACCCCCGAAGCCATCGCCGTGCTGTTTGATGTGGCCTCCGAGGTCAACCGCAGCAAATCGGGCGCTCTGGCCGGTTTGCTCAAGGCCCTGGGCGGCACGCTGGGCCTGCTGCAAGGCGACCCGCAGGCGTTTTTACAGGCCGGTGCGGCTTTGGACGATGCCGCTATTGCAGACCTGATTGCCCAGCGCGCAGCGGCCAAAGCGGCCAAAAACTTCGCCGAAGCCGACCGCATTCGCCAGCACCTGCTGGCCAACGGCATCGCGCTCAAGGACGCGGCCAGCGGTACCACCTGGGAGGCTGCATAGTGGTTTTGAATGAAATAAGCCTCCAGCGCAAGTGGAGTGTGCGGTGATAGCTCCTAAAGACGTAGCAAGCCCGGCGGCCGTGTTCACCCCCGCCTACTGGGCCGAGGCGCGCAAGCACCTGGTCAAAAAAGACCGGGTCATGAAGCGGCTGATCCCGCAGCTGGGCGATGTCTGCCTGGAGACGCGCGGCGACGCCTTTACCACCCTGGCGCGCAGCATCATTGGCCAGCAAATCTCGGTCAAGGCGGCGCAAACCGTGTGGGGCAAATTTGTGCTGCTGCCCGAGCAGATGGCACCGACCAACGTGCTCAAGCTCAAGGTGGACGACATGCGCGCCGCCGGTTTGAGTGCCCGCAAGGTCGAATACCTGGTGGATCTGGCCTTGCACTTCGACGCGGGCAAGCTGCATGTGCAGGCCTGGGAAGAGATGGACGACGAGGCCATCATTGCCGAGCTGGTCGCCATTCGCGGCATCGGCCGCTGGACGGCCGAGATGTTTTTGATCTTCCACATGATGCGGCCCAACGTGCTGCCGCTGGACGACGTGGGGCTGATCAACGGCATCAGCCAGAATTATTTCTCGGGCGACCCGGTCAGCCGCAGCGACGCACGCGAAGTGGCCGCCGCCTGGGCCCCTTACTGCAGCGTAGCGACTTGGTATATTTGGCGGTCGCTGGC
This sequence comes from Comamonadaceae bacterium, assembly GCA_947451445.1. Taxonomy (GTDB): domain Bacteria; phylum Pseudomonadota; class Gammaproteobacteria; order Burkholderiales; family Burkholderiaceae_C; genus Rhodoferax_B. The sequence goes on along the minus strand of CANFZJ010000107.1, from coordinate 448 downwards.
TACACCAGCCACCCCCGAGTCGGCGGTGAAAAACCGCACGTAATCGGCCTATTTTTACCGGAGTATTTCCTTGGCAAAACGAACATTTCTCGACTTCGAGCAGCCCATCTCCGACCTGGAAACCAAGATCGAAGAGTTGCGCTACGTGCAGACCGAGTCGGCGGTCGATATTTCGGAAGAAATCGACCAGCTCAGCAAAAAGAGCCTGCAGCTGACCAAAGACATTTACAGCGTGCTCACGCCCTGGCAGATCACCAAGATCGCCCGCCACGCCGAGCGCCCCTACACGCTGGACTACGTGAACGAAATTTTCACCAATTTCGTGGAGCTGCACGGTGACCGCCACTTTGCCGACGACCTGAGCATCGTCGGCGGCCTGGCCCGTTTCAACGGCACCGCCTGCATGGTGCTGGGCCACCAAAAGGGCCGGGACACCAAAGAACGCGGC
>CANFZJ010000106.1 GCA_947451445.1 Comamonadaceae bacterium | reverse complement strand
GTAGCGGCGATGCGGGTGATGGAGCGTGTCATGGGGAATCCTTTGGGGTGGTTACACCAACATTGGTGCGATTGTTTGGGTGAGGTGATCTTCCCAAGCCCCAGCCTCCCCCGTGTTGCACGCCCTGTGCGTCCATGTTGCAGATGCAATACGGGCTGCAACTCCGGTGGTTTTGTTTTTTAAGCCAAATAGGCCGCTAGCGCATATTCCACCTGCGCTAGCAGCTATTAAAACAATAGTATCAAACCACCACACCCCAGGTCCGCGCCACCTTGCCCCGGCCCACCCGCAGCACAAAAGCGGACCCGGCCAGGGGTTGCTCGGCCAGCTGGGCGTCGCTCAAGCCCACGCGCGCACTGGTCACCAGCATCTGGTCCAGATCCGGCCCGCCAAAAGCCAGGTTGGTGATCTGGCTGGCGGGCAGGTCGACTTGCTGCAGCAGCGTGCCGTCCAGCGCAAACTGGCGCACGCAGCTACCGCCCCAGAAGGCGACCCACAGGTGGCCGTCGGCGTCGAAGTTCATACCGTCGGGCGTACCTTGCCCAGCAGTGAAGGTTTTCCACACAGTTTTGCTGTGCAGCAAGCCATCGGCGTCCAGCTGGTAGCGGTAAATGGTGTCCTTGAACGAGTCGGTGTGCAGCATGACCGTGCCGTCATGCGAGATGGCCGGGCCGTTGGCGATGTGGATGCCACGCTCCACCACCGCGATGTGGCCGTCCGGGTGCAGGCAGGCCAGTTGGCCCAGGGGCTGCGACGGGTCGTCGTGCAGCATGGACCCGGCCCAGATACGCCCTGCGGCATCGGCCTTGGCGTCGTTCATGCGCAGGCCGGGTTGGTCGGGGTGCGGGCTGCCCAGCCGCGCAATGTGCAGCGCGGGCTCCAGCGTCAAGCGCACAAAGCCGGACTGGAAACCGGCTATGAAACCATGGCCATCCGCACACGGCACAAGCCAACCCACCCGCTCGGGCATGGGCCAGCTGAAACGCTGGTCGGTGCTGGGCGACCAGGCATGGACCGCGCAGCCGACGATGTCCACAAAGTAAAAGCGCGCACTGGCGGCATGCCACAGTGCACCCTCGCCCAGCTGCAGCGTGGGGGTCCACACCGCTTGGGGTGTGGGGTTCAGGACCATCCCGCGTCCACCACAAAGTCTTGCGCAGTGACCATGCTGCTGTCGTCTGCCGCCAGGAACAGCGCCATATGGGCCACGTCGGCCCCGACGATGCGGCCGGGCAGGCACTGGTTTTCGTCCATGGCGCGTTCGCCATCGGCATCGACCCACTGGGTGAGCTGCTTCTCGGTCATGATCCAGCCGGGGGTCAGGGTGTTGACGCGAATCCTGTCCTTGCCAAGGTCACGCGCCAGGCTGCGCGACAGGCCCACCGTGGCCGACTTGCAGGTGGCGTACACCGGGTAGCCCTTGCCCTTGATCATCCAGCTGATGGAGCCCAGGTTGACGATGGCCCCGCCGCCCATGCGGCGCATGCCGGGCACCACCGCCTGGGCTGCGAAGAACGGCGGCCGCAGGTTGACCGACACGCGCCAGTCAAAGTCGTCTGGCGTCACGTCCATGATGTCGTGGCGCTGGTCGTTGGCCACGTTGTTGATGAGCACGCTGATGTCGCCATGCTGGGCCGCCGCCTGGGCGATGGCCGCTTGCAGGGCCGCCACGTCGCTGGCCTCGCTCTGCAAAAACAGCGGCGCGGGGCCCACTGCGCTGGCCGCAGCCAGCACCTTGGCGGCCGACTCGGCGTTGCGCCCGGTAAAAGCCACCTTGGCACCTTGGCGGGCAAAAGCGACCACGATGTCGCTGCCAATGCCCGAGCTGCCACCGGTGACGAACACGCTGCGGCCCTCCAGGCTGGGGTAGTTTGCATACTTCACGGAAACACTCCTTGTTCAACCCAATAAAAATAGGACTTACGCAGCGCCCCCTGTGTCGCCCTCTGGGCGCACAGAGGTGCTTGCATAAGTCCTGAAAAAAGCGTGCCCGCCAGCCGCGCTGGTCCTGGCAGGCTGGAGAAATTCAACCTTTGGTCGCCCCAAAGGTCAACCCGGCAATGAAGTGCTTTTGCATCAAAAAGAAGATCAGCACCGGCGGCATGGCCGCGACGATGGACCCTGCCGACACCAGGTGCCACTGCGCCACCCAGATGCCGTTCAGCGACTTCAGCCCGCCCGTCACCGGCATGGCGTGGTTGCCCTGGATCAGCACCGTGGCCCAAAAGTAGTCGTTCCAGATAAAGGTGAACACCAGCACCGCCAGCGCGGCAATAGCCGGGCGCACCAGGGGCAGCACCACCTTGAAGAAGATTTGCACCTCGGACGCGCCCTCGACCCGCGCCGCCTCGATCAGCTCGCGCGGCAGTTCACGGATGAAGTTGCGCATAAAAAAGGTGCAGAAACCACTTTGAAAAGCAATATGGAACAGCGCCAGCCCGGTGATGGTGTCGTACAGCCCCAGGCGCAAGCTCATGTCGCGCACCGGCACCATCAGAATCTGGAACGGCACAAAGTTGCCGCCCACAAACAAAAAGAACACCACCAAATTCAGCTTGAAGCGGTACACGCCCAATGCAAAACCCGCCATGCAGGCCAGGGCCACAGCCCCGATCACGGTGGGTATGGTGACCAGAAAGCTGTTCAAAATGTAAGACGCCAGCGGCGTATTTTTGAACACTGCGGTGTAGTTCTCTACCAGCCGCCATTCGGTCGGCAGCCCCCAGTAGTTGCCGGTGCTCAGATCGGCACCGCCGCGGACAGAGGTCATGGCCACCGCAATGATGGGCAACAGCCAGAACAACATGGCGATGGGCAGGCCCGCCTTGTACAGCAGACGCGTGGGTGCGCTCGCCTTCTCAATCGGCATGGGAAACATTATTCGGACTCCTGCTCTTGTTTATAGACCCGGCGCAGCACAAAGATGATGTAGACCAGCATCAGCAAAAACAGCACCGTGGCAATCGCCGTGCCGTAGCCCATGCGGTAGCCGTACTCACTCAGTGCTTTTTCGTACATGTAGTAGGCCAGCACACGGGACTGTCCGAACGGCCCGCCCTGGGTCATGATGGACACCATGTCAAAGCTACGCAGCGAGCCGACCACGGTGACCACCACGGCGATGAACGTGGCCGGGCGCAGCTGGGGCAGCACGATATGCCACAGCATGGTCCAGCCCTTGGCACCTTCCAGGCGCGCGGCTTCGATCAAATCGGGGCGCAGGTTGTTCAGGCCGGTCAGGTACAAGATCATGCAGTAGGCGATTTGCGGGTACAGCCCGGCGACGATGATGCCGTAGGTGACCAGCGTGTCGTCCGACAGAATGGCGATGGGTTCCATGCCGAAAAACCCCATCACATGCAGCAGCAGGCCGTTGGTGGGGTCGTAGAACCAGCTGAACACCAGGCCGATCACCACCTGTGAAATGACGAACGGAAAGAAAAACAGCGACTTGGCCAGTCGGATGCCAAACACCTTCTGGTTCAGCAACAAAGCCAGGCCCAGACCCGCCGGAATGGCCAACAAAAAGCCGAAGAACCAGATGACGTTGTTCTTCAGGGCCACATAAAAATCTTCGTCGTCCATCAGCTCGGCATAGTTGCCCAGGCCAATGAACTTGGGCACGCCCAGGCCATCCCAGTCGTAAAAACTCAGGCGGATGGACTGAACGATGGGGCCCAGCACATATACGCCGAACATCAGCAGCGCAGGCAGCAAAAACAACCACGGCACCACCTGTATCTGGTGGCGGGACCACCAACTGGCAGGCGGCGGGTCCAACAATTCGGAAGGGCTATGCATCTTGCTTTTCTCTAGGCGGCAGGTCGCCCGTCGCACAGACGGGCGACCTGGGCCGTTTTACTTGTAAACGCTCTTACGCACCTTCTCCAGGCGCTCCAGAATCTTGGCACGCTCGCCCGGCTTCACCATGTACTGCTGGAAGCCGTCCATACCGGCCTTGGCCATTTCGGCAGGCGCATCGCGGTCATAGAACTGGCCCAGCGCATAGGCGTTGGACAGCATGGAGAACCCGGCCTTCAGGTAGGTGTCCATCGGCATCTTGGCGTCTTTATTGACGGGCAACTGGCCCAGGATGGTGTTCATCTCGGCCTGCACTTCAGGTTTGGCCAAGTAGGCCAGGAAGCGGCGCGCATCGACCTTGTTCTTCGCCTTGCTGGGGATGTGGAACGACTCGGTAGGTGCGTCTTCTGCCTTGGGCAAACCGGCGGTGATTTCCGGGAACTGCATAAAGCCCAATTGCGCTTCGGTCAGGCCCGCTTCCTTCATCGGTGCCACGGCAAAATTGCCCATCAGGTACATGGCGGCGTCGCCCTTGATGAATGCGGGCAAGGCTTCTTGCCATTTGTAAGACGCGTGGTTGGCCAGGTAGTAGCCGGGTTTGACCAAATCGTCCCACTTGTCGAACACGGCTTGCACGCGCTTGTCGGTGTAAGGTACTTTGCCAGCGGTCAGGTCCATGTGGAACTCGTAGCCGTTGACGCGCATGTCCAGGTAGTCAAACCAGCCGCCGGTGGGCCAGGTTTCCTTGGTGCCAATGGCAAACGGCGTGATCTTGTTGGCTTTGAGCTTGGCGCTGGCAGCCACCAGCTCGGCCCAGGTCTTGGGTTCGGCAATGGCCAGCTTGGCGAATACGTCCTTGCGGTAGTAAATGCCCCACTGGTAGTAGCTGTAGGGCATACCCCACTTCTTGCCGTTGATGGTCATGGCCAGGTTGGCGGACTTGAGCTTGTCATTCAGACCTTCTTTGGCCCACACGTCAGACACGTCTTCAAACAGCCCGGCGTTGACAAACGGAGCCATGCGGTTGCCGGCGTACCAGGTGCAGACATCGGGCGCTTCAGCGGTGAGAAAGTTGCGGATAGAGGTCTTGTAGCCCTCGTGGTCGAACACGTTGACCTTGACCTTCACGTCCGGGTTGGCGGCTTCAAAGCCTTTGACCAGCGCCTCGAAAGCGGCTTTGGGGGCCGGGTCGGATGCGTCGTTGTTGAACACCAGCTCACCGGCCATGGCCGACAGGCTGCACGCCAGAATGGCAGCCGCAGCCAGCACCTGTTTGACGGGTTTGAAAACCATTTTTTTGTCTCCTAAATATGCGCCCAGGGCGCGTTGTAATGAAAGATTTAGGATTTGGCTCCGAATAATTTCCCTATTTGGGCGGTTCTGGCGGGATGCGATGCAAGGCGCTTGGTGCGCCGCAGTGCGAGCACTGCAAGCGACAAGCAACGCCGCAGCGCGCCCGGCAGGACCCGCACAAATGGGAAAGTTATTTGGAGCCAAGTCCTTAGACCTTCCAAATCGACACAGCCTGGGGGGCCACAACGGGCGCACCCAGCAGGCATTGCACAGCGCCAGCAGGCACAAACTGCACCTCGGCGGCTGAGAAATTCATCACAAACTGCCAATCGCCGCAACGCTGGGTGCGCACGTCGGTGGGCAGGTCCACCACCGGCAACCCGGCGGCCTGCGCAGCCATGCCCAGCACGCGACGCCAGCCTGGGGCGTCCAGCCAACCGGCGGCGTACCAGGTACGGCCGTTTTGCGTCACCGCAGGTTTGTTGTCGGCAAACACCGCCACCGGTGCGGCCGTGGTGCACAGCAGGTCTTCGCGCCAGCGTGTCAGGTTGGAGTGCCCGCCATCGGTCCAGTGCAGCGCATCCTCCAAACCCGGAGGCAAAGACGCCACCCGCTGCACCTTGACACCCGCCAGCGCCGCAAAGGCACCGGGCGGCATGGCTTCGGCACACTCGGGAAAAGCCAGCGACACGTTTTTAGAGCCGCTGCGCGGCCCCAGCACGATCTGCGCGGTACTGGCCGCCAGGCGTGCAGCCAAGGCGGCGTCTTCCCGCATGTGGGCTGGCAACACCACCAAGGAATAGCCGTCTAGGTTGGCATGGCTGGACACGATGTCTACGTCCAGCCCCATCTGGCGCAGCATGCTGTAGGCCCGAAAGCACAGCTCGACCGCGTTGAAATCGGCGCCCTGGGGCTGGATTTTGGCCATCCAGATGCTGGTGAAGTCAAACACCAGCGCCACCTTGGCTTGCGGGTACGCGGTAGGCACATGGGCCTGGGTCTGTAGTTGGAGCAACTCCTGGGCCACCTGCGTGGCTTCCACGCCGCCCTGGTCCAGCGTGCGGTCGGGCCGGTTCAGCCCGGCGTGCATCTGCTCTTGCGCAAACGGGGCCTGCCGCCAGCGGAAATAACTGACCACCTCGGCCCCATGGGCAAAGGCCTGCCAGGTCCACAGGCGCACCATGCCGTCCAGCGGTGCCGGGTTCCACTGGGCCCAGTTGACGGGGCCGGGCTGCTGCTCCATGACCCACCAGCGGCCCTGGCACATGCCACGGTATAAATCGTGGTGGAAGGAGTTGATGTCCGGGTGGCCGATGCGCGCGTAGTGGCGCTTTTCTTCGGGGGTCAGAAAGAAGTTTTGCGTGAAGCCCAGCGGGTAGCTATCCCAGGTGGCCACGTCCAGGTCGGCGCACAGCGCGTGGTGGTCAAACTCGGTGAAAAACCCCATGAAGTTGTGCACCACATCGCGCCCGGGCGAGTACTGGCGCAGGATGTCGGTCTGGATGCGGTTGAACGCCACCACCTGGTCCGAGGCAAAACGCTGGTAGTCCAGCCGCTGCGCGGGGGTGACCTCGGTCACCGTGCCCACGGGCGCATCCACCTCGCCAAAGTTACGGTATTCCTGGCTCCAGAACACCGTGCCCCAGGCGGCGTTAAGCGCTGCAATATCGCCGTAGCGCTGCTGCAGCCAGACCCGAAAGCCCTGGCGTGCCGCCGCGCTGTAGCTGACCACGGTGTCGTGGCAGCCGTATTCGTTGTCGGTCTGCCAGGCCACCACTGCCGGGTGCTGGCCATAGCGCTCACCCAGGGCCGTGGTGATGCGTGCCGACTGGGCCCGGTAGCTGAGGCTGGAGAAGCAATAGTGGCGGCGCGAACCAAAGCCACGCGCCTGGCCATGGGCATCCACCGCCAGCATGCCGGGGTCGGCATCGACCAGCCACTTGGGCGGCGTGGCGGTAGGCGTGCACATCACCACCTGCAGGCCTGCCGCGTGCAGGGTGGCCATCGCGCGGTCCAGCCAATCCCAGGTGAACACGCCGGGGCTGGGCTCAATACGGCTCCAGGCAAATTCGGCAATCCGCACGACCTGGATACCCACTTCGACCATGCGCCGGGCATCGTCTTCCCACCCGCTCTCGGGCCAATGTTCAGGGTAGTAGCAAACGCCTAATTTCATTTTTCAGTCCCTTGGAATGTCGTTCAGGCCGCCGCCGACAGCAGCAGGTCTTCATTGGCCACCGTGCGCTCCACGGCACGGCCTTGTGCGTCAAACAGATGCAGGTGCTGCGGCGGCAGCGATACGGCCACCCGCTCGCCCGCACGGGCAAAGGCGTTGCCAGGGGCTTTGACCACCCACGGGTCGCTGGGCGTGCCGCTGTCCAGGTACAAATAGGTGGACTCGCCCAGACGCTCCTGCCACTGCACGGTGCGCAGCACATGCTGGGTAGCGGTGCCCACTTCGGCATCTTCTGGCCGCACACCCAGCGTTACAGCACTGCCAAGCGCCAGAGCACTGGCATTCACCCGCAGCTGCAGCAGCTCGCCCTGCGGCAGACGCACCGTGGCCAACGCGGGGCTAGCCGACTCCAGCGTGCCGTCGATGAAGTTCATCTTGGGCGAGCCGATGAAACCGGCCACAAACTTGTTGCGCGGGCGGTGGTACAGCTCCAGCGGCGGACCAAACTGGGCCACGCTGCCGTCGCGCTGCACCGCTTCACCGGTGTTCAGCAACACGATGCGGTCGGCCAGGGTCATGGCTTCCACCTGGTCGTGGGTGACGTACACCGTGCTGGCCTTGCCAAAATCGCGGTGGATTTTGGCGATCTCGAAACGGGTCTGCACGCGCAACGATGCGTCCAGGTTGGACAGCGGTTCGTCAAACAAAAACACCCCCGGCTGGCGCACGATGGCCCGGCCAATGGCCACCCGCTGGCGCTGCCCACCCGACAAAGCCTTGGGCAGGCGCTGCAACAGTGGGCCAAGTTGCAGGATGCGCGCGGCTTCGGTCACCCTGGCGGTAATCTGCAGCTCGGGCGTTTTGGCCAGGCGCATGCCAAAAGCCATGTTGTCAAACACCGTCATGTGCGGAAACAATGCGTAGCTCTGGAACACCATGGCCACGCCGCGCTGGGCCGACTCCACGTCGTTCATCCTGCGCCCACCGATCAGCAGGTCGCCTTGGTTGATCTCCTCCAGCCCGGCAATCATGCGCAGCAGAGTAGATTTGCCGCAACCGGATGGGCCGACGAACACGCAAAATTCGTTTTCGCCAATGTCCAGCGACACGTCACGGATGGTGGGCAGGTTGTCGCCGTAAGATTTGAAGACGTTTTTAAGGTCTATGCGTGCCATGGGGATGTGCTTTCAAAAGAGAAACAGAGACAGGTCGGGACGACCTCAATGTGAATCACGCGGCACGGCACTGCCCCGGCAGCCGACCAGAAAGTCCATGTCCGCCCCCTGGTCGGCCTGCAGCACGTGTCGGTGGTACAGGCGCACATAGCCAGACGCAGGCTCGGGCGGCGGCACCCAAGCAGCGCGGCGGCGGGCCAGCTCCTCGTCGCTCACATGCAGGTGCAGGCCCCGGCCCGCCACATCCAGCTCGATCTCGTCGCCGTCCTGCACCAGGGCCAGCGGGCCACCGGCAGCGGCTTCGGGGGCCACGTGCAGCACCACCGTGCC
>CANFZJ010000105.1 GCA_947451445.1 Comamonadaceae bacterium | reverse complement strand
ATGTCATAAGAACGCTCACCACGACCTGATTGCTCAACCACCATGGGCACAAGTCCCAATGCTTCGGTTTGCAATGAATCGTACGCGCCGAACGGGATGCTGTCAGTTTGGTTTCTGTACATGAAATGACTCCACAGGTTGAATAAATGCGACTTTACCCAAAACAAATGGGGCTGGTACGCAGGAGTTCAATCCGCACACCACCCCCATTGATTCAAAAATTAAAAACGCTTTAGTTTTGGCCCATCAGCTCGTCAAATGCCAATGCTTTTTCCACCACTTGGGCTTTGCCCAGCACGAAGTCGGTCACATTGCTTTCGATGACGATGGCTTCGACTTCAGCCAGACGCTGGTTGTCGCTGTAGTACCAGCGCACCACGTCGGCTGGCTTTTCGTAACTGGCAGCCAGTTCGTCGATATGGGCCTTGATTTGGTCCGTGGTGGCTTGCAGCGTATTGCTACGAACCAACTCGGCAACCACCAGACCCAAACGTACGCGACGTTCTGCCTGCGGACGGAAAATATCATCGGGGATTGGCGCTTTTTCAGCGTCCTTGATGCCGCGCTGCTTCAAATCGGCGCGGGCACCTTCTACCATGCGGTTCAGTTCTGACTGGACGCTGGAGTTAGGCAGATCCAGTTCGGCCTTGGCAATCAGGGCATCCATCACGGCTTGCTTGTTGCGCGCCAGGACGCGGAACTTCACTTCGCGCTCCAGATTTTTACGAATGTCGGTACGCAGGCCTTCGACCGTTGCATCGGCAATACCCAGCGACTTCGCCAACTCTTCGTTGACTTCAGGCAGGTGGGCGGCTTCGATCTTCTTCACGGTAACCATGAAGTCGGCTTGCTTGCCAGCCACGTCTTTGCCGTGGTAATCCGCAGGGAATGCCAAGGGGAAGGTACGGCTTTCACCGGACTTCATACCACGCACGGCATCTTCAAACTCTTTCAGCATCTGGCCTTCGCCGACCAGGAACTGGAAGGCTTCGGCTTTGCCGCCTTCAAACACTTCGCCGTCGATCTTGCCTTCAAAGTCCACGGTCACGCGGTCACCGTCTTCGGCGGCAGCTTCCAGTGCACGCTGGGCGAAGGTACGGCGCTGCTTGCGCAGAATGGCCACAGTTTTGTCGATGGCGGCGTCGTCCACGGCTGTGGTGATTTTTTCGACCTCTGCGCTTGCCAGGTCGCCGATCTTAACTTCCGGGAAGACTTCGAAAACAGCGTCAAAAGCCATTTGGCCTTCAGGCGACGTTTCGTTTTCGCTGATGCGGGGCTGGCCAGCCACACGCAGCTTGGCTTCGTTGGCGGCAACGGCAAAAGCTTCGCCTACCTTATCGTTCATCACTTCGTAATGGACCGAATAGCCATAGCGCTGAGCCACCACGTTCATGGGGACCTTACCGGGACGGAAGCCGTCCATCTTGACGGTGCGGGCCATCTTCTTGAGGCGGGTCGCGACTTCGTTCTGAATCACTTCCACGGGCAAGGACAGCGTGATTTTGCGTTCCAGCTTTTCAAGGGTTTCTACAGTAACAGCCATCTAAGTCTCGTATAAAAAAGTGTGGTGCGCGGGGGGGGACTCGAACCCCCACATCCTTGCGGACGTCAGGACCTAAACCTGGTGCGTCTACCAATTTCGCCACCCGCGCAAATACAGAACTAAGCAGCCAACCCGAGAGTCGCCTGCCTGAAATCGGTCAGCCCGCTATTTTAGCGTGCTTGAAACCCGGTTTTAGACCGGCACACGCTTGACCCGGAACCAGGCCGCATACATGGCGGGCAAAGCCAGCAGCGTCAGCACCGTAGCCACCACCAGGCCGCCCATGATGGCCACGGCCATGGGGCCCCAGAACACCGAGCGCGACAACGGGATCATGGCCAGCACGGCCGCTGCGGCAGTCAGCACGATGGGACGCAAACGCCCTACAGCAGACTCCACAATCGCATCCCAGGCAGGTACGCCGCGGGCACGCTCCTGTTCGATCTGGTCGATCAAAATCACCGAATTGCGCTGGATCATGCCCATCAAGGCAATCACGCCCAGCAGCGCCACGAAGCCAAATGGTCGGCCCAGCAACAGCAATGCGCCCGCCACACCGGCAATACCCAGTGGCCCGGTCAAAAACACCAACACAGCCCGGCTAAAGCTTTGCAACTGCAGCATGAGCAGGGTAAAGGTCAAAAACAGCATGATCGGTACGCCTGCCGCAATGGACGATGAGCCCTTGCTGCTTTCTTCGACGGCACCCGCTACTTCGATACGGTAGCCGACGATGCCTTTGCTAGCCCACTGCGCCTCCAACGCATGCAAACCGGGCAACAGCTCATTGGTGACCGTCGCGCCCTGCAAGCCTTCAGGAATGTCGCTTTGCACCGTGATGGCGTAGTCGCGGTTCTGCCGCCACATGACGCCAGGCTCCCACGCAAATACGGGTTTGGCGATCTGCGTGAGCGGGATGGAATGGCCCGACGTGGTGGGCAAATAGGCATTGGCGATGTCGGTAATGGCACTGCGCTCGTCCAGCGGCTGGCGCAGCACGATGTCGATCAGCTTGTCCCCCTCGCGGAACTGGCCCACGGTCGCACCGTTGAGGATGACCTTGGCCGCCTGGGCGATGGACTGGCTCGTCACCCCCAAAGCACGGGCCTTGGCCTGGTCGATTTCCAGGCGGCTCACTTTGACAGATTCGTTCCAGTTGTCGTTGACGGCCCGGGTATTCGGGCTTTGGCGCATGAGCGCCTTCACCTCATCGGCCCGCAAGCGCAGCTGCGCAGGGTCTACACCCACCACCCGAAACTGCACCGGGTACGAAACCGGAGGGCCATTGGGCAGCAATTTAACGCGGCCACGCGCCTCGGGAAACTGGGTTGCCAAAATTTCAGGCAGCCGGACCCGCAGCACCTCACGCTGGTGCAAGTCTTTGGCCACCACAATGAACTGCGACACATTGGTTTGCGGAAAAATCTGATCCAGCGGCAGATAGAAGCGTGGCGTACCCGAGCCTACCCAGACGCTGACCGAGCCCACCCCCTGCTCCTGCAGCAAACGGGCTTCCACCCGCTTGGTTACCGCCTCGTTGGCCGCAAAAGAGGTGCCTTCGGGATACCACAGCTCGACCATGATTTCAGGGCGGCTGGAGTCCGGGAAGAACTGCTGCTGCACCTTGCCCATGCCCACAATACCCAGGGCAAAAACCAGCAGGGTCAGGCCAATGGTGGTCCAGCGGTGCAGCACGCACCAGCCCACCACACGGCGAAAGCGGTTGTAGAACGGGGTGTCAAACGAATCGTGTCCGTGGACATCTGCCGGTGCAGACGCACCATCGGCCAACGCCTTGGCATGCGGTGGCGCTTTCAGCAACAGCACGCCCAGGTAGGGCACAAAATACACCGACACGATCCAGCTCAACAACAAGGCCAACACCGTCACCGCAAAAATGGCAAAGGTGTATTCCCCGGTGACGGACTTGGCAATACCGATAGGCAAAAAGCCCGCTGCCGTGATCAGCGTGCCGGTCAGCATGGGCATGGCGGTGATTTCATAGGCAAAGGTGGCCGCACGCACCCGGTCGTAGCCCTCCTCCATCTTGCGCACCATCATCTCCACGGCAATGATGGCGTCGTCCACCAGCAGGCCCAGCGCAATGATCAGCGAACCCAGCGATATTTTGTGCAGCCCGATACCCCAGTACCACATGCCCAAGAAGGTCACGCCCAGCACCAGCGGAATGGTGATACCCACCACCAGCCCCGGCCGCATGTCCAGCGTATAGCTGCGCCAGAACGGGTGCTTGCCAGGCCGCTTGTGCAGCCCCAGGCTGATAAAGCTGACCACCAGCACGATCACCACCGCCTCGATCAGCACGTGCACGAACTCATTCACCGAGGTGCTGACCGACTTCGGCTGGTCTTGCATCTGCACCAGCTTCATCCCGGCAGGCAGGTTCTTGTCGATCTGCGCGGACAGCGCGTCCAGAGCCTTGCCCAGCGCAATGATGTCACCGCCCTTGGCCATGGAGACCCCCACGGCAAGCACTTCCTTGCCTGCGTGGCGCACCTTGACGCTAGGCGGGTCCACATAACCCCGGCTGATTTTGGCAATATCCCCCAGCCGCAGCTGGCGGCCGCTGGCGTCGGACCCTGCGCTCTTGATGGGCATGTCGCCCAGCTGCTCCAGCGTCTGGAACTGGCCGGCCACCCGCACCTGCACCACGTCCAGCGGCGTCTGCACCGTGCCTGCACTCTCCACCGCGTTTTGCTGGCCCAACTGCGCCAGCACCTGGGTCATGTCCAGCCCCAGCTGCGCCACCCGCTTTTGTGACAGCTCGATATAGACCTTTTCGTCCTGTACGCCGAACAGCTCCACCTTGGCCACGTCGGGCACGTGCAGCATCTGCTGGCGCACATCGTCGGCAAAAGCCTTGACTTCGGCGTTGCTAAAGCCCTCGGACTCCAGCGCATAGATCACGCCATACACATCACCAAAATCGTCGTTAAAAAACGGCCCCTGCACGCCTGATGGCAGGGTGTAGGCCATGTCGCCGATTTTTTTGCGCACGATGTACCAAATGTTGGCCACCGCACTACCCGGGCTGGAATCCTTCACTTCAAAGAAGATTTGCGACTCGCCAGGCTTGGAATAGCTGCGGACGCGGTAGGCATACGGCACCTCTTGCAGCGTGCGCTCCAGCTTGTCGGTCACCTGCTCGGCCACCTGCTGCGCCGTGGCACCCGGCCAGTAGGTCCGCACCACCATGACGCGGAAGGTAAATGGCGGGTCTTCGTCCTGCCCCAACTGAAAGTACGCGGCAAAGCCCAGCACCATCATCACCACCAGCAGGTAGCGGGTCAGCGCGGGGTGGTCCAGCGCCCATTTGGACAGGTTAAAGCCCGGCTTGGGCTGGTCAGTGTGGGTATCTTGGGTCATCACTGGCTCACTTGGCGGCAGAACTTGCGGACGCACTGGCCGACGCAGGCGCTACAGAAGGTATAGCTGCTTGCGCAGCATCTACCTGCGCTGGAGCCATTTTTGATTGGTAAATACTGACCTTCTGGCCCGGTGCCAGCACATGCACTCCGGCCGTCACCACCTGCATGCCAGGCAGCAAACCGCTGGCGATCACGGCCTCGTTGCCGTCCGCGGCGGCCACCACCACGGGCTGCGACTTGACCGTCATGCTGGCCGCATCCAGCACCCACACAGCGCTGCTGCCGTTCGACTCTTGTTTCAATGCACTGGTGGGCAGCTTGATGACGGGCATGCTGGCCAGGCTCAATGCCTGCGGCACGACGTACACCGTGGTACCCAGCGCGGGCGCGGTGCTGGCATCAATCGCCACCTTGACCTGGAAGGTGCGGGTCACCGTGTCGGCACTGGCCGCCACCTCGCGCACCTTGCCCACCAGCTTGGTATTGGTAGCCCACACCCGCACGTCCACCGTGGAGCCCAATGTGACTGCAGCCACCCGGTCTTCAGGCACCACAAACACCACATCACGCGGGCCGTCTTTGGCCACACGCACCACGGGCGCGCCGCCAGCCACCACCTGGCCCGGATCAGCCGACACCAGGGTGACTACCCCGGCCACATCGGACACCAGCCGGGTGTACACCGCCTGGTTACCGGTGGACTCCAACTGCGCCTGGGCCTGCTGCACCTGGGCCACGGCTGCCTTGAGTGCGCTGTCGCGCTGCTCCAGCTCGGCCCCGCTGATGAAGTTCTGCTCCTTCAAATCCTTGTACCGCTTGTAGTTGGCTGCTGCCAGGTCGCGGCTGGTCACCGCAGCGGCCAGCTGGGCACGGGCCGCGTCGGCCGCCAGCTTGTAGTCTTGCGGGTCCAACTGGGCCAGCACCTGGCCCACCTTGACACGCTGGCCCAGCTCGGCCTGGCGCTGGATGATCTTGCCGCCGACCCGAAAGCCCAGCACCGAATCCACCTGCGCCCGCACTTCACCCGAGAACTCCTGCGCCGACGCGATGTTGCCCACCGCCACCGTCAACACCTTGACCGCCCGGATCGGCTCGGCCACCGGTTCCGGCTTGGAGCACCCGGCCAGCAAGGCAACCACACCCACCATGTACAGCGCAGGACGGACAAACAGGGGAAAACGTAAAGGAATGGACATGGGCTGCCTATGGAGAAAACGGGGGGCTGTGAAGTGACTCACGCGGGGTGGGCCTAAGAGGATAGCGGCGGGTACGCACCAAGCGACAATCCGACCGTGAACCTCCAACCAACAAACCAAAATGTTAACGCACAAGCCGGCGGCCACTATGAGAATTTTCCGGTGGCGTCCTGGCTGTGCCCGGCCCGGCTGCGCCCGCCGATTGCCGCCATTTACGGCTTTGCGCGCACGGCCGACGACATCGCCGACGAGGGCAACGCCAGTGCGGCCCAGCGGCTGGCCGACCTGAGCGCCTTCCGCGCCGACCTGGCCGACGCGGCGGCTGGCACAGCCCACTCCCCCAAGTGGCCCCAGGTTTTCGGGCCCCTGCAAGCCGCCATCCAGCAATGGGCCTTGCCTACGCCTTTGCTGGCCGACCTGCTCAGTGCCTTCACGCAAGACGTGGTCAAAACCCGCGACCAGGCCGGATATGCCGACCGCGCCGCGCTGCTGGACTACTGCCAACGCTCCGCCGCCCCCGTGGGCCGCCTGCTGCTGCATTTGTATGGTGTCCAAGATAAGGAGGCCCTGCACCAGAGCGACGCCATTTGCAACGCGCTGCAGCTCATCAACTTCTGGCAGGACCTGGGCCTGGACCTGCCGCGTGGCCGCTACTACCTGCCGCAAGACCGCTGCCAACACTTTGGCGTGGACGCTACCGCCTTGCACCACAACCCGCAAAGCCCCGCGCTGACCCGGTTGATGCTAGAAAACGTAGCCTGGGCCCGCGACCTGATGCACAGCGGCGCCCCCCTGGTCCACCGCGTGCCGGGCCGCGCGGGCTGGGAACTGCGCCTGGTGGTGCAAGGCGGCCTGCGCATCCTGGACAAAATCGAAAGCCTGGGCTACGCCACCCGCCACCAACGCCCCAAAATCAACCAATGGGATGCGCCGCTGATGCTGTGGCGCGCCCTGTGGATGTAACAATTACCAACAATGACCCCCGAGCAATACGTCCAAAACAAAGCTTCTGCGTCCGGCAGCAGCTTCTACTACGCCTTTCTGTTCCTGCCCAAGCCGCGCCGCGCCGCCATCACCGCCTTCTACGCCTTCTGCCGCGAGGTGGACGACGTGGTGGACGAAACCCACGACGCAGGCGTGGCCCGCACCAAGCTGGCCTGGTGGCAAAGCGAAGTCGCCAACGCCTTTGCGGGCAAGCCCACCCACCCGGTCATGCTGGCCTTGATGCCGCTGGCCGCCGACTACCACATCGAGCAACACCACCTGCAGTCCATCATCGAAGGCTGCCACATGGACCTGGAGCAAACCCGCTACCTCGACTTCCCTGGCCTGCAGCGCTACTGCCACCTGGTAGCGGGCGTGGTGGGCGAGGTATCGGCGCAGATCTTCGGCCAGACCGACCCTGCCACCACCGCCTACGCCCACAAGCTGGGCCTGGCCTTTCAGCTCACCAACATCATCCGCGACGTGGGCGAAGACGCGCTGCTGGGCCGCATCTACCTGCCGGTCAACGAGCTGCAGCAGTTCGACGTCAAGGCCCACGAAATCTTGAAGCGCACCTACTCCGACCGCTTCACCGCCCTGATGCGCTTCCAGGCCGCCCGCGCCCACCAGCTGTACGACGAAGCCCTCAGCATGCTGCCCGCCGCCGACCGCCGCGCCCAAAAACCCGGCCTGATGATGGCCAGCATCTACCGCACCCTGCTGCGCGAGATCGAAGCCGACAACTTCCAGGTGCTGCACCAGCGCAACAGCCTCACGCCGCTGCGCAAACTGTGGCTGGCGTGGAAGGTACAAGCGCTGAACAAACTATGAAACTGGCCGTCGTCGGCGCGGGCTGGGCCGGTTTGGCCGCCGCCGTCAGCGCCACCCAGGCCGGGCACCATGCTACAGTTTTTGAAGCATCCCGCGCAGTAGGTGGGCGCGCTAGAGCCCTATTTGACGAAAACAATACCGACGGCCTCGACAACGGCCAGCACATCCTCATCGGCGCTTACACCGACACGCTGCGGCTGATGCGCACGGTGGGCGTTGATCCCGACACAACCCTGCTGCGCCTGCCGCTGACCCTGCTATTTCCCAACGGCCACGGCCTGCGCCTGCCCGCCCTGCCCGCCCCGTTCGACGCTTTCGTCGGCATCCTGCAAGCCCGTGGCTGGGGCTGGCGCGACAAAGCCAGCCTGCTGCGCGCGGCCACCGGCTGGCAGCTGGCCCGCTTTCGCTGCCCACCCAGCACCTCGGTGGCCGACCTGTGCGCCCCGCTCACACCGCTGGTAAACCAGCAACTGATCGAACCGCTGTGCGTCGCCGCATTGAACACCCCCGCCGACCGCTCCAGCGGCCAGGTGTTTCTGCGCGTCATCCAAGATTCGCTGTTTGGAGCGCCAGGGGGCTCGAACCTGTTGCTACCCACGGTCGATCTGGGCCAGCTCTTCCCCCAGCCCGCCGTGCGTTGGCTGGAACAGCACGGGGCCCACATCCGCCCCGCCCACCGCGTCCAGGTCATCGCCCGCCAAGGCAGCCAATGGACGGTAGACGGCGAGCCGTTCGACCACATCCTGCTGGCCGCCCCGCCGTGGGAAGCCGCCCGCCTCGTCGCCGCCAGCAGCGTGCCCGCCGACGCTTGGCTGCAGCACACCAACGCCCTGCAGTT
>CANFZJ010000104.1 GCA_947451445.1 Comamonadaceae bacterium | reverse complement strand
TGAAGCGCAGCAGAAAGACGACCTTACTTCAGGTCGTCAGCACTGATTTTCACGATGCGCTGGGCGTTGGCCGAGGACTCAGGTGCGCCGCTGGCGTTCAGCACCGACACCGTGGTGGACTCGCCCGTGCCGACCACGGCAATGCGGTACTGCAGCGGTGGGGTGGTGGCTTCTTTGCTGAACAGCTTGCTGAAGAAGCCGGGCTCTTTTTTCTCTGCATTCGGTGCAACGTAGCGCACAAAGTACAGGCCCTTGCTGCGGTCGCGGTCTTCCACAGTGAAGCCGGTGCGGTCCAGCGTCAGGCCGACACGGCGCCAGGCGCGGTCAAAACCGTCGTCCAGTTGCACCACGGGCTGGTTGTTGACGGTGGTGGCGCGGGCGCTGAGCTTGACGCCTTCGGCGGCAGTGGCCTGCTGTACGTCATCTTGCGTTGCACCCAGCTTGAGCATCAGGCGGCGTAAAAATTCGACTTCCAGCTCGGGGTCTATGGGGCGGGGTTGCCAGATGGTCTGGTCTTTGGCCTGGCTGGTGTAGACCTCGGCCATGCCACGGTGGCTGATGTAGATCTCGGTGCTGCCATTGGCATTGCGCTCCAGGCGGGTGCGGTATTTGTCGCGTTCACCGGTGGAGTACAGGCCGTCAAACACCTTGCCGATGGTGCTGCGGATGATGTCTTGCGGCAGCTTGGCGCGGTTTTCGGCCCAGTCGGTTTCCATGATGCCCAGGCTGGGCTGGTCTTCGGTCAGGATGAAGCCGTTTTGTTGCCAGAAATCGCGCACCGGCACCCACAGCTGGTCTGCCGTGCGGTTGACGACCAGCCAGCGCTGTGTGCCCGAGCGTTCGATGCGGATATCGCCCAGCGAGGTGGCAGCAGTGGGGGTGGCGGCGGCCACTTTGCCGACCTTGTAGTTGCTGGCGGTGACTGGCGCGCCGGGCACGACGTAGCGGGAGTCGCGGCTGAGCTGCGTCAGGTCGGGTGGAATGTCCAGATTCGGCCCGGCCTGGACCGCGCTTTTGTAGTCAATTTTTTCGCTTTGCATGATGGTGCAAGCACCCAGCGACAGCGCCAGCCCTAGCGCCCCAACTTTGGCAATATGGTTCACTTAATCGTTCCTACTTGGGTAATTTGGATAGGACTTATGCAGCGCCTGACGGACGGCCCTCTGGGCCTTCAGCCAGGTGTTGCGTAAGTCCCGTTAGAGCAAGCCGCCGCTGCGCAACGCGCCTTCGACGGTGGCGTGGAAAGAGTCGGACAGCTGCGTCATGGGCAGGCGCAGGGTGCCGCCGCACAGGCCCATGCGCGCCATGGCCCACTTCACCGGGATGGGGTTGGCTTCGAGAAACAGGTTTTTGTGCACGGGCATCAGCTGGCGCTGGATGGCCATGGCCTGGTGGGCGTTACCCGCCATGGCGGCCACGCAGAGTTCATGCATCAGGCGTGGGGCCACGTTGGCGGTGACGCTGATGTTGCCTTGGCCGCCGCACAGCATCAGTGCCACAGCGGTCGGATCGTCGCCCGAGTACACGGCAAAGCCTTTGGGTACGTCGCGGATGAGCCATTGGGCGCGTTCGATGTTGCCAGTGGCTTCCTTGATGCCGACGATGCCGGGCACCTGGGCCAGGCGCAGCACGGTGTCATGCTGCATATCGGCCACCGTGCGGCCTGGCACGTTGTACAGCACCATGGGCAGGTCCACGGCTTCGGCAATGGCCTTGAAGTGCTGGTACTGGCCCTCTTGCGTAGGCTTGTTGTAGTAGGGCACAACCTGCAGATGGCAGTCGGCACCGACCTTTTGGGCGAAGCGGGTGAGTTCGATGGCTTCGGCGGTGGAATTGGCTCCACAGCCTGCCATGATGGGCACGCGGCCCTTGGCCTGCTCGACCGCTACGCGGATGATCTCCAGGTGCTCTTCGACGTTGACGGTGGGCGATTCGCCGGTGGTGCCGACGACGCCGATGCAGTCAGTCCCCTCCGCGATGTGCCAGTCGATCAATGTGCGCAGGGTGGGGTAGTCCACGCTGCCATCTTCATGCATGGGCGTTACGAGCGCCACGATGCTGCCGGTAATGGGTGTCATGTCCGTAGTCTCAAACGGGAAAAGAGGCATTCTAACGAGGGCAGGCGGCGCTTTTGGGTCGCCAGGGTGCGAGCGCGTAAAGCCTGGGGAAAATTGTTTGCTATTTAATTAATAGCTGCTGGTGCAGGCACCAATTGTGCTGGAGCCTGTTTTTTCATGGAGAAAGAAAAACGGGTACCTGTGTGGCAGGTACCCGTTGTGGCGAGGGGCGCGGTTAGGCTTTTAAGCGCTATGTGCGCGACTTCCCTTTTGCCTGCGGCGAAAGTGCGGTCTACCTGCTGCGCAGGCAGAGATTTCTGGCGAAATCTTCACGCACTACCTGCTGCGCAGGCAGAGATTTCTGGCGAAATCTTCACGCACTACGTGCGCGACCGCCCTTTTGCCTGCTGCGAAAAGTGGGACAGCTTGCGACGCAAGCCGTCGTTTTCCCTTTGGTCAAACGCTCACGCACTACGTGCGCGGCCCCCTTTTTCAGCCCAGGTACGGGTCCAGCGGATTTGCATGACCCGCAGCAGCAGCAGCATGGAGGCGGCGCAGACGGCGAAGGCGATGAAACCCCACATATAGGTACCCGCGTGCTGTTTGCTCATGCCCATGGCGTTGGGGATCAGGCCGCCGCCCAGGGCGCCAACTTCGCCAATCATCGAACCGGCGACCGCTGTGGACAGTGGCCAGCGCAGCGGTACCAGTTGGAACAGTGCGCCATTGCCCGCACCCAATGCGGCAAAGCACACCAGGAACAGCAGCACGGTGATGGTCAGCGAGTTTTCTGCCAAACCGCACAGCACCAGGGTGACGCTGACGATCACCAGCACGCCGGTCAGGGTGTTGACGCCGCCCCAGTGGTCCGAAATCCAGCCACCAGCTACCCGCAACGTTGCGCCCATGAAGGCGGCCAGCATGGTCAGTTGACCGGCTTGCACCTTGCTCACGCCAAACTGGTCGTAAAAATAGCTGGGCAAAAACGTCGTCAGGCCGATGAAGCCGCCGAACGTGACCGCGTAGATCAGGCTGAAGGCCCAGCCGTCTTTTTCAAACAGGCAGGCAATGTGTTCCTTGAAGCTGGCGTGTTTGTCCAGGTCTGGTGGCTCTTGCGCAAAAATCACCATCGCGGCCATGGGCAACAGAATGGCGACTGCCGCAAAACCGTATACCGTTTGCCAGCCAAAGGCCTGGGCCAGCGGGGGAGCCAGCAAGGCCGACACCGCCGTACCGACGTTGCCTGCGCCCACGATGCCCATGGCCAGGCCCTTGTACTTGGCGGGGAACGAGCCCGAGCCTAGCGACAACGCAACGCCAAAACTGGCGCCGGCAATACCCAGCAACACGCCCATGGCCAGCAGGTCGCTGAAGGACTTGACGTAGAAGTAGCCAAACAGCATGGCAATCGAAATGCCGCCCATTTCCACCAGGGTGGCGTTTTTGCGGCCAATGTACTGGGCCAGAATCCCCAGCGGAAAGCGCATCAGTGCACCCGCAAAGATCGGGATCGACAGCATCAAACCCTTTTCAGCCGGGGACAGCTTGTACGCCTCGGTGATGAAGGGGGCCATCGTGCCGTTCAGCACCCAGATGGCGCAGGAGAAGGCGAAGTAGAAGAAAGCCGCTCCCAAAGTGGGCGCGTGGCCTGCCTTGAGAAAGGTACGGAAATAGCTCGGCTGAGTCGCCATGGTGTACGTCCTAGAAATAGTGGTTGAACTTGCGCCACGCCTGACAGGCGGGCCAATGGACCTCTTACGCAGATTTGCGCAAGAAAACCCTGTGCGCACGCCATTGCACGCAGAACCTGCTGTGGGAGCAGGGAAGTAGGCGCGCCGTTACGCCTGCACAGGGGTCTGCAAGACTTGTGCCACGTTGAGGTGCGTGGTCTGGGGCCAATTTCACCTTGTGATGCCATAAATTGGTGCAGTGCAGCACATGGGTGCACCAGTTTGGCACTGCGGCGGCCCTGCTGACACCCCGTTGTCAGCAGGGTGCGTGCACCATAGCGTCTTCTTCACTACCTCACCCAGGACCGCACCATGCAACACACCAACGCCATCAGCTGGTTTGAAATCCCCGTCACCCAGATGGACCGCGCCCAGCGGTTTTACGAAAACATGCTGGGCAAAGCTTTGCAGCGCGAACTGTTTCCCATGGATGGCCAGACCTACACCCTGGCCATGTTTCCGACCGTAGGCGAGGGGGCCAAAGGCTGTCTGCAAAGCGGTGCCGACACCGCCCGCCCCAGCACCCAGGGCACTCTGGTCTACCTGGACTGCAGCCCCAGCCTGGACGGTGCAGTGGCCCGGGCCCAGTCGCTGGGGGGCACCGTGCTGCGCCCCAGAACCGCGCTGCCCCCCGGCATGGGCTTTATCGCCACCATCCAGGACCTGGACGGCAACCGGGTCGGCCTGCACGCCATGGAATAAACCCGTGGAACGCCAAAACTGGATCGCCGTGGCCAGCGCCGACCACGCACGCCGGGGTTGTGCCGCCGAGGCGGGTTACATGCAGGTCTGCCACGGCAAGGCGGTCCCGCTCAAACGGGTGCATGCAGGCGACCGGGTGGCCTACTACGCACCCGCCACCACCATGGGCGGCAAAGACAAGCTGCAAAGCTTTGTGTCGATAGGCATCGTCCAGCCCGGCGAGCCCTACGCGGTTGACATGGGTGGCGGCTTTGTGCCGTTTCGCAAAGACGTGGTGTATGTGCCTGCGCACCAGGCCTCCATCCTGCCGCTGCTGCCGCAGTTCGAGTTTGTCGAATCGCTGCAGCACTGGGGCTACAAGTTTCGCTTTGGCCTGTTTGACATCAGCGACCACGACATGCAGCTGGTGGCGCAGGTAATGCAGGTGGACCTTGGATTGCTGTATTTTTAAATCGACAGCTGTGTTCAATAACGGACCAGCAGTGTGAAAATTTGGCCCATTGTCTTTTTATCTGTGTTGCATTTTGTGCGGGTATATTTTTTCTATGCGCTATTGGGTGTGAAATTTATTTTTAATTAAGCTGTGTTTTTCATGTTTGTCTCCATTGGGTAAATGGTGTTGCCGGCCTCGATTTTTATATGCGCAATACATCTGGGCACAGGCATTGCAAAGAGAGGTAGCCAGTAAATAAATGGCTATCTAAAACATTGGAGACAACCTTGATGAAAAAACAAACGATTGCGTTGGCCGCCTTGGCACTGGTGTCCGGCATGGCTGCGGCACAAAGCGCCGTGGCGCTGTACGGCAATGTGGATCTGGGCCTGTTGACCCGCAACCACGCACCGGCGGGTGGCGCCAGCACCAGCATGGCCAATGGCGGTATTTCCCCCAGCATCTGGGGCATGCGCGGGACGGAAGACCTGGGCAACGGCCTGAAGGCCAGCTTTAACCTGGAAGGCCACTTTGCGGCCGATACCGGGGCGTCCGACCCGCGCCTGTTCCGCCGCCAGTCCAATGTGGGCCTGTCGTCCGCCAGCTGGGGCAGTCTGGTTCTGGGCAACCAGTACAGCCCGGCCATTCTGGCGTTTGCCGCCACCGACCCGCGCGGCCTGCGGGAGAACTTCTCCGGCCTGTATTCCTGGGCCTACAACTCGGGTGCGCTGACCAGCGGCAACAACGGCAACAACGACGTAGGCGTGTTTTTGCAAAATGCGGTGTCTTACAGCACCCAACTGGGCCCGGCAGGTATTGCCGCCGCCTACAGTGTTTCTGAAACCAAAGGCGCGGTGTATTCGCTGGGGCTTACCTATGCAGGCCCGTTGGCATTATCTGCCGCCTACCAGGCAAGCAATTTGCCGGGCAGCTCTGAGCGCATGAGCCGTATTTACACCGTGGGTGCCGCCTATACGCTGGATACATTGACCGGTAAATTAAATTACCTGAATGGCAGTAATAAAAACGCCAGTCTGGTGGATACCAGCAACGTGGGCGTCGTGGGCGCTGGACTCGACTGGAAAACCGCGGCCAATAACACGGCCATGGTGTCCATTTATGTGGGTAAGGACAAAGACAATAGCGCAGACAAAACCACCACACTGGTGCTCAGCGATGAGTACGCCCTGTCCAAACGCACCACCGTGTACGGCACGCTGACCTATGCCAAAGCCAAGGCCGGTGCCACGCTGCTGACCACCATGGTGGCCGGTGGCACGCTGGCCAACACCAGCACCAGCCTGGTGAATGTCGGTATTCGGCACGCGTTCTAAGGCGGACTGTGCGCAGGGTGCTGCGTGCTATTGAAGTAATAGCTGCTAGCGCAGGTACAGTCTGCGCCAGCAACCTAAAATGCTTGTAATTTCAACACCGCACCATGCGCCGCGCCGACCGCCTTTTTCACACCGTTCAGCTCATCCGGGGGCGGCGTTTGTCCACCGCCGCCTTTTTGGCCAACCGGCTGGAGGTGTCCGAGCGCACCGTCTACCGTGACGTGGCCGACCTGCAGCGCCAGGGCGTGCCCATCGAAGGCGAGGCGGGCGTGGGCTACCGGTTTGGCGCGGGGTTCGAGCTGCCACCGCTGATGTTCAGCCAGGACGAGGCCCGGGCGCTGGTGGCGGCCGTGCGCCTGTCGCAGCCCTGGCTGGACGCCGCGCTGGCGCTGGCCGCCGAAGACGCGCTGGGCAAGATGCTGTCGGTGCTGCCCGCAGCGGCGCGCGCGGCGGCCGAAAGCCTGGCGCTGTACGCCCCGCCCGCCAGCTTCAACGGCCTGAGCGCCCCGGTGCGGGCCCAGCTGCAGCAGCTGCGCGAGGCCACCGGCCAGCGCCGCAAGCTGCAGTTCGACTACCTGGACTTGAAAGACGCCCACAGCCAGCGCACCGTGTGGCCGCTGGGCTGCTTTTACTGGGGCCGGGTGTGGACCCTGGTGGCCTGGTGCGAGGCCCGGCAAGACTTTCGCAGCTTTCGCGTGGACCGCATGCACAGCCTGGTGGTACTGGACGCCGCCTTTGGGCCTGTTGCCGGGCGCACGTTGGCCGACTTTTTGCGCACCGTGGCTTGCTGAGGCAGGCATTGCTGCTGCGGTGTGCTATTGTTTTTGTAGCTATTGGCGCAGCTTGTATATGCGCAAATAGCCTTAATTGCATTATTTTTTAAAAGGACTGCATCCAAACCAGGGGCTGGCGGGTAGTACCTGTGTCGGCGGCGTACACCGCTGGCGGGTCATTCACTCCAACGCCTTATGGGAACTCTCCAAATGAAAACTACGCGCACCCTCCGTATTTTGTCTACCGCAGCAGCCGTTGCCGCGCTGTCGGCCTGTGGCTCCATGGCCCCCACCATGGCCCCGTTCAGCCAGACCGGGCTGGCCAGCGCCGTGCAGGTGCCCGCAGGCCACAAAGTCGCCATGGAAACCGTGGGCAAGGGCGAGATCACCTATGAATGCCGCGCCAAAAAAGACATGGCCGGGCAGTTTGAATGGGTTTTTGTCGGTCCCGACGCCAAGCTGCTGGACCGCGCAGGCAAGCAGGTCGGCAAATACTACGGCCCCCCCGCTACCTGGGAGTCGAACGACGGCTCCAAAGTCACCGGCACCCAGGTGGCGGTGTCGCCTGCCGCCGCTGGCAGCATCCCGCTGCAGCTGGTCAAGGCCAACCCCGCCATGGGCATGGGCGGCATGCAGGGCGTGGCCTACATCCAACGCGTGGCGACCCAGGGCGGTGTGGCCCCGGCTGCAGCGTGCCTGCAAGCCAATATGGGCCAGAAGCAGGTCGTACCCTACCAGGCTGACTATATTTTCTGGAAAGCTGCCTGATCTTGCGCGCGGCAATGCGTCCGCGCCGGGTGCTATCCTGCCCCGCGTGACACCTGACCCCAACCTTTTTGACTACGACGCCGCGCTGGCCGGGTGTGCCCGGGGCGACGGCCAGGCCCTGCGCCGCCTGTACGACCAGGAAAGCCCGCGCCTGCTCGGCGTGGCCCAGCGCATCGTGCGCAACATGCCATTGGCGGAGGACATCTTGCACGACGCCTTCGTCAACATCTGGAACCGCGCCGCCAGCTTCGACCCCGCCAAGGGCGCGGCACGCGGCTGGATTTATTCCGTTACCCGCAACCTGGCGTTGAATGCCGTGCGTGACAACCAACGTGAAGACCTGGTGGACGACGACACCCACGAGGCACTGGCCTCGGCCGCGTCGCTACAAGCCTGGCGCGAAGCCAACGATGCCTTTGCCTGGCAGGACGTGGCCGGGCGGATGGGCGTGTGCCTGGACGGACTGGAGCCGGTGCGGCGCAACTGCATCCTGCACGCCTATGTGGACGGCCTGTCGCACGGCGACATTGCCCAGCGGGTCGGTGCACCACTGGGCACGGTCAAAGCCTGGATCAAACGCAGCCTGGCTGCTCTGCGGGAGTGCCTGGCATGAGCACCACGGCAATGCCCCCCGAAGAACGCGAAGCCCTGGCCAGCGAATACGTGCTGGGCACCCTGTCCGCCCCGCAGCGCCGCGCCGTGCAGCAGGCCTTGCCCAACGACGCTGCGCTGGCCCAGGCCGTGCAGTACTGGGAGCAGCGCCTGCTGCCGCTGGCCGCGCTGGCCGACCCCATCCCCCCGCCGCCGCGCGCCTGGACCCGGCTGGAAGCCCGCTTAAAGCTGGGCCCGCGCGCGCCCTGGTGGCTGCGCGGCTGGAACCACCTGCCGGTATGGCGTGGCCTGTCCGTGGCCAGCCTGGCCGCCGTGGCGGTGCTCAGCGGCCTGCTGCTGACCCGGCAGCCCGCGGCGCCGCAGTTCATGGTGGTGC
>CANFZJ010000103.1 GCA_947451445.1 Comamonadaceae bacterium | reverse complement strand
TGTCCAGCAGGTCCGGGCAGGAACCCTGTCGGTGCTGGCGCTGGATGCCCGCAGCCGCAGCGTCTACGCCCCCGTATTTCGCCGGGTGCAGGCCGATTTGTCGGCCGTCGTGCTACCGCCCGAAGACCCGCGCCACGGCGTGGTGCAAGAGGCCTTGCATACCACCCGCCTGATGGTCGAGATATCGGCCATGGCGTCCGATGTGCGCGATGGCCGCCCCGTGCCGCGCGACCCGGCCCGCATGCGCGTGCTGGAGGCCGAAGTCGCCCAGTCCCTCGCCCATTTGTCCGTATTGACCACCCCCGTCCACCCCAAGGAGCGTCCATGACCACCCCCACCACCCCCATCCGCGTTGCCGTTATTGGCTATGGCCTGGCCGGCAAAGTCTTCCACGCGCCGCTGATTTCAGGTGTGCCGGGGCTGGAGTTGGCCTGCATCTGTTCCAGCAAGCCCGAGGTGGTGCTGGCCGACTGGCCGCAGGTGCGCGTGGTGGCCACGCCGGAGCAGGTGTTTGCCGATCCCACCATCGACCTGGTCGTCATCGCCACCAGCAACGCCAGCCACCACCCGCTGGCCCGTGCCGCGCTGTTGGCGGGCAAGCATGTGCTGGTAGACAAGCCCTGTACCGTCACCCTGGCCGAGACCGAAGACCTGCTGGCCGTGGCGCAGCAGCAGGGCCGGGTGCTCACCGTTTACCAAAACCGGCGCTGGGACGGCGACTTTTTGCAACTGCAACAGGTGCTGGCCAGCGGGCGGCTGGGGCGCATCACCCATTTCGAGTCGCACTTTGACCGCTTTCGCCATGTCGTGCCCGGCAAGTGGCGCGAGCAGGACATCCCCGGCTCGGACCTGTGGCTGGACCTGGGTGCGCACCTGGTGGACCAGGCCCTGCAGCTGTTTGGCGTGCCCGACGCATTGGCGCTGGACGTGGCCCGCCAGCGCGACAACACGCAAACCAACGACTACTTCCACGCCCAGTTGCGCTACGCCGACCAGCCTGGCCTGCGGGTGGTGCTGCACGCCAGCTCTTGCGTCACCGCGTCCGGCCCCCGGTTCGTGCTGCACGGCACGCAGGGTTCGTTCACCAAATACGGGCTGGACGTGCAGGAGGATGTGCTGAAAACCGGTGCCCGCCCACAGCTGGACGCGCTGGGTGACTGGGGCCATGACCCGCTACCCGGCCAGCTGGCCACCCACGGCAGCAGCGACCGTGCACCCGAGGTAGTGCTGGAGACCGTGCCCGGCGTGGCAGGCAATTATTTGCAGTACTACGCCGGTTTGCGCGACCATCTGCGGGGCCTGCCCGGTGCGGCACACGTGAGCCGCCAGCAGGTGCACCAGGTGATGGCGATGCTGGACTGCGGTGAACAGAGCGCGGCCAGCGGCAGTTTTGTGGCGACCGGTGCCTATTGTTAAGCCTACGAAAGCTCCATTTCCACTACCCGATGTGTCAAGATGTAGCTTTGACTTTTGAAAGCATATTCCATGAAATTGCAAGACGCTCCCGTGGTTTTTGGCACCGAAGACCTGCTCACCAGTTTGTGCAATTCGGTGACCCGGGTGCTGACGGTGGCCACCCAAAGCCAGCTCCACTATTCGGGCATGGTGCAGCGCATCCACCAAACCTGCCTGAAACCCGACATCGCGTGTTTTGTGCTGTTCGATGGCGGGTTTTCCGGGCTGGTGGTCATCAACTTTTCGGCGGCGGCAGCCATGGAGATTTATGAGCGCTACCTGCTCAGCATGGGCATGCCCAAAGAAGACCTGGTGACCTCGCACACCGCAGACGAGGTCAGCAACGTGATGGGCGAGTTGATGAACCAAGTGGTGGGCGACTTCACCGGCAAAGTGCGCCGCGAACTGCAAACCAACATCACCCAAAACCAGCCCAAGATGCTGGTGCTGACCAAGCAGGTGCAGCTGAGTGTGGACGCCAACCTGGACCAGCCCGAGGCCCGCCGCGTGACCTTCTATACCGCCAGCAACAACATCTTTTACCTGGAGCTGGCGGTGGACCGTACCGAGTTCATCAAGTTGCACGACTTCGAGGCGCAAGAGGTGCCTGACGTAGACGCGCTGATGGCCCAACCCCACCACGCCAAGGCCCCTGCACCTGCGCCCGCGCAGACGGCGTCAGACGCCGAGACCGAAGATTTCCTTAAATCGCTGGGGATGTAAGAACGTATGCCGATTTTTAGAACGTGAACACGTTCTAAAAATCAGTGCTCCAGCCGCACGGTGCGTAGGCGCAGTGTGCTGCCGTCCAGCACGCCTTCTACCTCCACCTGCACACCCACCAGCGTGGCGGGGCTTTGCGCAAAGTAGGTTTGGTTGTCCCAGGTGGCGGTGACGTTGCCTTGGCTGGTACGCAGCACCAGGCTGTTGGCGGTGGTTTGTACGCTGGTGACGACACCTTCGCGTTGCAATACCGCGCCGCTGACCACCGTCTGGCTGCACAGCACCTGGGTGGCGGTGATGGCTTGGCCGGAGGCTTGCACGCGGCCTAGCGCTTGTACCGACACGTCGGCTGTCAGTGCCGCTGCACGGCAGCTGTTGTTGATGACGGCTGCAGCGGCCACCACATTGACCCCGCGCAGCTGAAAGCTGACGCTGCTGGTGCTCCAGTCGATGCCGCTGGTGACGCCACTGAGCATGGATATGCCGCCCTGGTCGTCGTTCGGGCCCGATCCGCTGCGCAGGCTGGCGGCACTGGCCACCAGTGTGTTGCCCACGCGCTGCACCTGCAGGCTGACAAATTGGCCTGCGGCCAGTGCCGCTGTGTCCACCACCACATTGGCGGCCAGCTGTACCGTTGTGCCTTGGACCACCACGGTGCGCGTGCTGGCGTTGTACTGGCTGGCCAGGCCGCCCAGGGTCAGGGTTTGCGCGCTGTCCAGGTCTTGCGCCAGTACCTCGGCCACTACCACGCGGCTGGCTGCGACCGGGGTGGTGTTGGCGTTGCGGGTCCATACCTGCACCACCTGCCCATTGGCCAACCCGCTGGGCAAGGCACTGGCCTGCACCAGCGTGCCGGTGGCTGTATTCAGGTGAAATTGCGTACCCGACAGACCGTAGACCACACCGCCCAGCTGCACCACGGTGGGCGCAAGCGATAGTTTTTGTAACCGGGTGGCGACCAGCACGGTGGCGGCCTTGCTGTTGTCCCACACCCAGGACCCATACGCCTCGACTGCGTCACCGCTGCGGATGCTGCCCAGCGCGCTGTACCCGCCCAGGATGGTCAGGCTGCTGCGTGTGCTGTCGCTGGTGTTGTCGACCAGCCGCACCCATTGGCCCAGCACCTGCATCCAGCCATTGCTGTCGGGCACGCTGCCTACGCTGCCCACCAGTTGTGACACCACGGTAATGCTCTGCGCCACTGTGCTGTTGCCCAGCACCAGCTGGACCCGCTGGCCCAGTTGCAGGTCGGCGTTGGCCAGGGTGCCGTCGGGGCCGGGGCGCTGCACCGTGGCGTTGCTGTCGCTGTATTCCACGCCATCGACAACCACGCTGCCAAAGCCGCTGACCGTGCCACTGGCCGTGCCCGAGCCGCCGCTGCCCACGCCCGCAATGCTGCCGCCGCCGCAACCATGCAGGGCCGCCAGCAGCAGGCCGCACAGCACTGTCCAGACCAGCCAGGTGCGTAGGTGTGTGTTCATATATCTTTTTTCTCGGATTCCATCGGGGCGGTCAGGCAGAACATGCCCAGGCGGACGCGCTGGTCGCCACCGGCGGGTTCGTCTTGTTCGCACAGCGGCACGGCGGCCTTGACCATGGTGGCCAGCACGTCACGCCACAGGCTGTTGGCCAGTTGTTCCAGCTGGCGGGCCGACGCGGCGCTCAGGCCGTCGGCAAACACGCTTTGTTCCAGATAGGTTTTGCCGTCGGTGGCGCTCAGGTTGTGCACCCCGGCCTCGATGTGGTCGGCCACGCTGCCGGCCAGCAGGCGGCGTGCGTCGTCCAGCGAGGCGTTGGGCACAAAGGCCTGTCGGCACAGGCGCACCTGGCTATCCACCTCTTCCACCACGCCCAGGCGCACCAGCTCCAGCAGCACCGAGCGCGGATGCACGTCTTTGGATACGGCGCGGGCCAGGGTTTCAAAAGAAGGGTCGGCTCCTGCAAACGGCAAGCTGTCCGGCAGGTCGGACGCCAGCCAGCGTGTCATCACCTGGCTGGCCGCTGTGGGCTTGCCCAGCTGGGCCCGCACGTCTGCGGCGCGTGCGGTCTGCCCGGCAGCGCGCACATCTTTGCGGTGCAGGCCCGACAACAGGCTGACGGCCGAGTCGGTCTGCTTGCCGCCGATGCGTGTCAGCTCGGTTCGGGCGGCTTCCAGAAACACCGGTTTCAGCGCCGCTGCCAGGTCGGTATAGCCCACGCCCGAGCGCAGCAACCACACCACAAGCGGCTGCAGCATGGTCAGTACCTGTTCCAGCACAGGCTGACCGGGTGGCGTGGGGGAGTCGGACATCTTGAAATTGTATACGGGAATTTTTCCCACAATATTAAAATATGGGATATATTCCCATAAATGAGGCAAATGCGCCCACTCTGCATATTCCTCCGGAGATTCCATGCTTTCCACCTTATTTGCGACGCCCCCAGTGTCCGCGTCCCGGCGCAATGTGTACCTGGTCCAGGCCGTCGATGTCTGCGACCCCGACCCCCTGGCGGCTGTGCCCACACTCCATGCCGGGCCGGGCCACCCGCAGGCCCGCCAGCCCAGCGATCTGGCGCTGACATTGCAGCTGCAGTTGGTGCACTGTGACAAACAGTACGCGGCCATTGGCGGTGCCGAGGTGGCGGTTTGCCTGTGCGACGCCGCCGACAGCACGGTGGTGCCCACCCGCTTTTGTGGGGTGCAGTTCACCAGCCAGGCGGGTGGGGTGCAGTTCCAGACCGTGCTGTCGCCCGCCCAGCTGCAGCGCAAAAGCCATATTTATGTGCAGATGCTGCTGCCCGGTGCCGGGCTGTTGCCCCGCACCGCCTCCCGCGCCGCCATTCGGCTGGGCTTGCCCTACGCGCATGACCGCAGCGAGCCTCTGGCCATCAGCGGCAACGCCGACACCGGCTATACGGCCGATGTGGTGATTGCCGTGACCTTCCAATCTCTTTGATTCCCCCACAGAAAGACCCCCATGCACGATGAACACCCCCACGGCCTCGTCCACGACCTGCAAACGCTGGTGCACACCGCGCCAGACCGCCGCCAGGCCCTGCGCTGGCTCACCCTGGGCAGCGTGGCTCCGCTGGGCCTGCTGGGTTGCGGCGGAGGCAGCAGTGATACGGCCAGTACCAGCACCACCACAACTACGGGTACGACCACCACCGGCAGCTGCAGCGTCATCAACAACGAAACCTCGGGTCCGTACCCGGGCGACGGCACCAACACCGCCAACGGTGCGGTGGCCAATGCGCTATTGCTGTCGGGCATTGTGCGCAGCAACATCACCGCCAGCATCGTCGGCTCCAGCACGGTGGCCCCGGGCGTGCCCTTGACCATCACGCTCACGCTGGTCAACGCCAGCAGCAGCTGCGCGTCGCTGGCCGGGTACGCCATCTACCTGTGGCACTGCACCCGCGACGGCCTGTATTCGATGTACAGCAGCGGCGTGACGGGCGAGAACTACCTGCGCGGCGTGCAGGTGACCGACAGCAACGGCCAAGTCAGCTTCACCACCATCTTCCCCGGCTGCTATTCGGGACGCATGCCGCACGTGCACTTTGAGGTGTATGCCAGCCTGGCAGCGGCTGTCAGCAACACCACCGTGGGCGACCAGGTGCGCACCTCGCAAATGGCCTTTCCGGTGGCGACCTGCCAAACCGTGTACGCCAGTACCGGCTATGCCGCCAGCGTAGCCAACCTGGCCGCCATCAGCTTTGCCACCGACGGCGTGTTCAGCGACGGCACATCCACCGAGATGGCCACCGTGGCGGGTAGCGTCAGCGCCGGTTATGCCGCCAGTTTGACGGTGGGTATTTCAGCTTAAATTGCTATTGTTTATATAGCTAGTGGCGCAGGTGGAATGTGCGCGGGAGGCCGATTTTTTATAAATTTAGTACCCACCGGCCTGTAGCAGCACCACCAAGGCCCCTGCGCCGCCGTCCAGCGGCCGGGCCTGCACAAAGGCCAGCACCTCGTTCTTTTGCACCAGCCAGTTGCGCACCTTGCCCTTGAGCACCGGGGTTTTGCCGGGGGAGCTCAGGCCCTTGCCGTGTACCACCCGCAGGCAACGGATGCCCTGTTTGTAGGCGTCGCGGATGAAGCCGCTCAGCGCGTCGCGGGCGGCGTCGCTGCGCAGGCCGTGCAGGTCCAGCTGGCGCTGGATGGCCCACTCACCCTTGCGCAGCCGCTGCAGCACGTCGATGCCGACGCCGGGGCGGCGGTAGCTCAGGGTGTCGTCGGTTTCCAGCAGGCTGCTGGCGTCAAAGCCGTCGCTGATCGCCTCCACCAGCACCGCCTGTTCGTCGCGTTGCAGCTGCGTCGCCACGGGTGCAGGTTGCTCTTTTTTTAATAGCGCCTTGCGCTTGTCTGGTATGCGGTGAACGGCTCCAGCGGCACTGACGAACAGGTTCTTCTGCGCGGCCAGGCGGCGGGCGGTTTCCAGCTCGGCGGCGCGCTGGGCGGCTTGCAGCGCAGCCGTGTCGGCGATGGATTTCTGGATCTTTTTCAGGTCTTGCAGGGAGGTGATCTTCATACCAGCCCCTTTTCGGCCATCGACAAGGCCTCGCCGGGGGCCACGATGATGTGGTCCAGCACCTGCACATCGATCAGCGCCAGCGCGGCTTTCAGGGTCTGGGTGAGGTGCTCGTCGGCGCGCGACGGCTGCACCGAGCCGCTGGGGTGGTTGTGCGCCAGCACCACAGCGGCGGCCTGGTGGTGCAGGGCACGCAGCACCAGTTCACGCGGGTAGACGCTGGTTTGCGTCAGCGTGCCGCGAAACATCTCTTCCATCGCCAGCAGCCCGTGCTGGGCGTTTAAAAACAACACCGCAAACACCTCGTGCGTTTTGGCCGACAGGTGCAGCTGCACGTAGTGCTTGACAGCGTTGGCGTCGCTGAAGGCCGCGCGCTGTTGCAGCTTTTGCGCCATGGCGCGGCGGGCCAGCTCCAGCACGGCGATGATCTCGGCCCGCTTGGCCGGGCCCAGGCCTTTGACGCGTTTGAGGTCGTCGGCGGTGGCGTGCAGCAAGCCTGCAATGCCACCAAAGCCATCGGTGTCGGGGCTGACGATCTGCAGCAACTCGTGCGCCATTTGCAGCACGCCCTTGCCCTGGATGCCGGTGCGCAGCAGCAAGGCCAGCAGCTCCACATCGCTTAAAGCGCCGGGGCCACGGGCTAAAAGCTTTTCACGCGGACGGGCATCGGGGGGTAAATCTTTTAAGGGCATGGTGGACTTTTACAATACAGGCCAGTTTACCGAGACTCCCCATGCCCTCTACCTCACTTCCCATCGTCCAGCCTGGCTCGTTTTTAACCCTGCATTACCGCCTGGGCGGCCCTACCGGCGACATCATCAACACCTTCAACGACAAGCCCGCCACGCTGTCGCTGGGCACCGGCGAGCTGTCGCCCGCCATGGAGCAGCGCCTGCTGGGCCTACCCGAGGGCACGCGCACCGCGTTCGACATCCCCGCAGGCGAGGCCTTTGGCGAGCGCAAGGCCGACATGCAGCAGTGGGTAGCGCGCAAGCTGCTCAACCAGCTGGGCGACCCGCTGGAGCAATACCACGTGGGCGATGTGGTGCAGTTCCCCACGCCGGACGGCCTGGGTAGCTACGCCGGGGCGGTGCAGCAGGTGGGCAACCTTGAGAGTGCCGACGCGGTGCTGTTCGACTTCAACCACCCGCTGGCGGGCCAGCCGGTGACGTTTGAAGTGCAGTTGATCGGCGTGCTGTGAACGAGATCATCCTGGCCGAGCCACGCGGCTTTTGTGCGGGCGTGGACCGGGCGATTGAAATCGTCGAAAAGGCGCTGGCCAAGTTTGGCAGCCCCATCTACGTGCGCCACGAAATCGTGCACAACACCTATGTGGTCAACGACCTGAAGTCGCGCGGCGCCATCTTCATCGAAGAGCTGGACGACGTGCCACCCGGCGCGACGCTGGTGTTTTCGGCCCACGGCGTGAGCCAGGCGGTGCAGCAGGAGGCGCGGGCGCGTGGCTTCCAGATCTTTGACGCCACATGCCCGCTGGTCACCAAGGTACACGTCGAAGTGGCCAAGCTGGCCAAAGAGGGCTATGAATTCATCATGATCGGCCACAAGGGCCACCCCGAGGTGGAGGGCACTATGGGCCAGCTCGACAGCGGCATCCACCTGGTGGAAGACGTGGCCGACGTGGCCCACGCACAGCCGCTGCAAACCGACAAGCTGGCCGTGGTGACGCAAACCACCCTGAGCGTGGACGACGCCGCCGAGATTCTGAGCGCCGTGAAAGCCCGTTTCCCGCTGATCCGCGCCCCCAAGATGCAGGACATCTGCTACGCCACGCAAAACCGCCAAGACGCCATCAAGATCATGAGCCCGCAGGTGGACATCGTGATCGTGGTCGGCAGCCCCACCAGTTCCAACAGCAACCGCCTGCGCGAGCTGGCCGAAAAGCTGGGCACGCCCGCCTACATGGTCGATAGCGCAGACGAGCTGCAGCCCGTCTGGTTTGAAGGCAAAAGCCGCGCCGGCCTGACCGCCGGTGCCTCCGCCCCCGAGCTGCTGGTGCAGCAGGTGATCGACCGCATCCGCGCGCTAGGCGCTGTGTCGGTGCGCAAGATGGAGGGGATTGAGGAGACGGTGAAGTTTCCGCTGC
>CANFZJ010000102.1 GCA_947451445.1 Comamonadaceae bacterium | reverse complement strand
GGGCGCTGACGTGGTGTTTGCCGCTGCGGGCGGCACCGGTATCGGCGTCTACCAGGCCGCCAAAGACGCAGGCAAGCTGGCCATTGGTGTGGACAGCAACCAGAACTACGTGCAACCCGGCACCATGCTGACCTCCATGGTCAAGCGTGTGGACGTGGCCGTGTACAACGTGGTCAAAAACTTCAAGCCTGGCCTGACCGTGCTGGGCCTGAAGGAAGACGGCGTGGGCTACGCCATGGATGAACACAACGCCAAGCTGGTCAGCGCCGACATGAAGAAAAAGGTGGATGCCGCCAAGGCCGACATCATCAGCGGCAAGCTCAAGGTCGTGGACTACATGACCGCAAATTCCTGCAAATAAGTTCCACCAGCATCCGTCATTCCCGCGCAGGCGGGAATCCAGTGAGCGCCGCACTGGAACCCCGCCTGCGCGGGGTTGACAACCCCTATTTCCCATGACAAACCAGCAATCCCCCGCAGCAGACGCGTCCGCCGTGTACATGGCGGGCATCAGCAAGCGCTTTGGCGCGGTGCGTGCCAACGACGGCGTGGACCTGCGCGTTCAGCGCGGCACGGTACATGGCATCGTGGGCGAAAACGGCGCTGGCAAAAGCACGCTGATGTCCATCCTGTACGGCTTTTATACGGCGGACAGCGGCAGCATTGCCGTGTTCGGCCAGCCCGCCACCATCCGCAACGCGCATGAAGCCATTGCCCTCGGCATCGGCATGGTGCACCAGCACTTCATGCTGGTCGATACCCTGACCGCACTCGAAAACGTGATGCTGGGTGCCGAGCCCCACGCCCTGCTGCACAAGGCCGAGGCCATCGTGCGCAGCAAGCTGGCCGCGCTGATGCAGTCCACCGGCCTGCGCGTGGACCTGGACGCCACGGTGGAGCAACTGTCGGTGGGCGACCGCCAGCGGCTGGAGATTTTGAAAGCCCTGTACCGGGGCGCAAAGATTTTGATCCTTGACGAGCCCACCGCCGTGCTCACCCCGCAAGAGACCGAGCAGCTGTTCGAGGTGCTGGCCCGCTTGCGCGCCCAGGGCAGCACCATTTTGCTGATCACCCACAAGCTCAAGGAAGTGATGCGCCTGTGCGATGCGGTCACGGTGATGCGCGCGGGCAAAGTGGTGCACACCTGCGCCATCGGTCAGGCCTCGGTCGAAATCCTGGCCGAGGCCATGGTCGGCCGCAAGGTCAACATGGGCCGCCAGGGCGATGCGCTGGCCCACGTCGGCCAAGTGCTGCTGCAGGCCAGCGGCATTGTGGTGCGTGACGCGCTGCAAGTGACCCGTTTGCACGACTTCGCGTTGACGCTGCGCGCGGGCGAGATCGTCGGCGTGGCGGGCGTGGCCGGCAACGGCCAAAGCGAGTTGCTGGAGGTGCTGTCCGGGCTGCTGGCACCCAGCGCAGGGCAGTTGGCGCTGGGCGGGCGCCAGTTCAAACCGGGTAGTTGGCTGACTCCCAGCGTGGCGCGTGCCTTGGGCCTGGCCCATGTGCCCGAAGACCGGCACGCCCGCGCCATGGTAATGGGCTTTGCCGCCTGGGAATCCGCCGTGCTGGGCTACGAAGGCCTGCCCGCCTACAGCAGCGGCGGCTGGATGCGCGTGGGCGCTATGCGTGCCGCCACCGCCGCCATGATGGAACGCTTCGACGTGCGCCCGCGCAACCCCGCGCTGGTCAGCGCCAAGTTCTCCGGCGGCAACCAGCAAAAACTGGTGCTGGCCCGCGAAATCGGCCAGTCGCCGCAGGTGCTGCTGGTCGGCCAGCCCACCCGGGGCGTGGACATTGGCGCCATCGAATTCATCCACGCCCAGCTTCGCGCCATGCGCGACGCGGGCTGCGCGGTGCTGGTGGTGTCCAGTGAGCTGGATGAAATTTTGGCCCTGTCCGACCGCGTGCTGGTGCTGAACCAGGGCCGTGTGACCGGTGAGTTGCCAATTGCCGACTGCAGCGAGGCCAAGTTAGGCCTGCTCATGGTCGAAACCCAAGAATCTGAAAAGAGCCCTGCATGAGTGCCGCCATCCAACCCCTCCCGCGCTGGGCCGACGTAGCGCTGCTGCCCGCCGTCAACCTTGCCATCGCTCTGCTGGTGGCGGGCATCGTGGTCGCCCTGGTGGGGCAAAACCCGCGTGAAGTAATGGCCGTGCTGGTCCACGGCGCATTTGGCACGCCGCGTGGCCTGAGCTACACGCTGTACTACGCCACCACCTTCATCTTTGCTGGGCTGGCCGTGTCGGTCGCCTTCCACGGCGGCTTGTTCAACATCGGCGTGGAGGGGCAGGCCTTGATGGGCGGGCTGGGCACCGGGCTGGTCGCGCTGTGGCTGTCGCACACCCTGCCTGCGCTGCTGATGCTGCCGCTGATGCTGGTGGTGGGCGTGCTGTTTGGCATGCTCTGGGCGGCGGTGCCCGGCTATTTACAGGCCTACCGCAGCAGCCACGTCGTCATCACCACCATCATGTTCAACTTTCTGGCCAGCAGCCTGCTGGCCTACCTGCTGGTCAACAAACTCAAGCCTATGGGCAGCATGTCGGTCGAAAGCGCCGCCTTTGCCGATTCGGCCAAGCTGCCCGGTATGCAGCAGGCGCTGGCCTGGCTGGGGGTCGAATGGCCCTCGTCGCCGCTCAACCTCAGCTTGTTTTTGGCCCTGGCGGCGGCGCTGGGCGTGTACTTGCTGCTGTGGCGCAGCCGGGCGGGCTACCGGCTGCGGGCCGTGGGCTCTAGCGAGGGCGCGGCGTCCTACGCGGGCATCAATGCCAAGCACCAGGTGGTGCTGGCGATGGCGATTTCGGGCGGTTTGTCCGGCATGGTCGGCATGAACGAGATCGCGGGCGTCAACGGCAAGCTGCTGCTGGACTTTGTGGGCGGCGCGGGCTTTACCGGCATTGCCGTGGCGCTGATGGGGCGCAACCACCCGCTGGGCATCGTGCTGGCCAGCGTGTTGTTTGGCGCGCTGTTCCAGGGCGGGGCCGAGGTCAGCTTTGACGTGCCCGGCTTCAGCCGCGACATGGTGGTCATGCTGCAAGGCTTCATCGTGCTGTTCTCTGGCGCGATGGCCACGGTGTTTGCGCCGGGGCTGGCGCGGGTTTTGTCGGCAGTGTTGCCTCAATCAGGAGCCCAGCATGGATGAAGCCCTGATTGCCGACCTGCTGGCCTCCACCCTGCGTATGGCTGCGCCGCTGATCTTGTGCGCCCTGGCCGGGCTGCTGTCCGAACGTGCGGGCGTTATCGACGTGGGGCTGGAGGGCAAGATGTTGTTCGCCGCCTTCATCGCCGCCGCCGTGGGCGCGGTGTTCGGCTCCACGGCCCTGGCCCTGCTGGCGGGTATGGGCACGGCGGTGGCGTTGTCGTGGCTGCACGGCTACGCCTGTGTCAGCCACCGGGGCGACCAGGTGGTGTCCGGCGTGGCGCTGAACATCATTGCCGAGGGCCTCACCGTGGTGCTGGGCCTGGCCTGGTTCCACCAGGGCGGGCAAACCCCCACCGTGGCCGACGCGGTGCGCCTGCACGCCGTTTGGCCCGGCGCGGCGGCAGCGTTGGACGGCCTGCCGCTGGTCGGCAAAGTGTTGGGGGCCTTGCTGGGCCACACCGTGTTGGTCTACGTGGCCTTGGCGCTGGTGTTCGCCGTGTGGTGGCTGCTGTACCGCACCCGCTTTGGCCTGCGCCTGCGTGCCGTGGGTGAAAACGCCCACATGGTGGACGCCGCCGGGGTGTCCGTGCTGCGCTTGCGCTACGCCGCGCTGACGCTGAACGGCGTGCTGTGCGGCCTGGCCGGCAGCTACCTGGTGCTGGCCCAAAACGCCGCCTTCGTCCCCCACATGACCGCCGGGCGCGGCTTCATGGCACTGGCCGCGATGATCTTTGGCAACTGGCGGCCCGTGCGGGCGCTGTGGGCGTGTTTGCTGTTCGGCTTTTTGGACGCGATGGCGATCCGTCTGCAAGGCGTGAGTTTGCCTGGCGTGGGCGAGGTGCCCGTGCAGGCGGTGCAGGCGCTGCCGTATCTGTTGACGGTGGTGCTGCTGGCCGGGTTCATCGGCAAGACGGCGGTGCCCAAGGCGCTGGGGCAGGCGTATGTCAAAGAGCGGTGATGCTATTTAATTTGTAGCTGGCTGCGCAGGTGGAATGTGGGCTGGAGGTCGATTTGGCTTGTGATTGCGTTGGGTGTGGTTGATGCCACAGTCGCCGCTGGCCGGGTAGTCGCCCCGGCGGGCGAGTAACTTTCTTTTGCTTGGCCAAAAGAAAGTCACCAAAGAAAAAGCCACCCCCACTTCGTGCGGCCCTGCGCTGGCGCTTCGGGCAACCTGGGCTGCGTACTTTTGGCGGGGGAGTGCGCAAACTCGCCTGCGGCTCAAACAAGCGCACTCCTGATCCCGCCAAAAGCACGCATCCCAGGCGCACGCAGAGGGGGACCCCGGGAGCGGGATCGGCGGCGCTGTACGCCGCATTGCGCCTAGGGCGCAAGCCCGGTGCGCCCTCTGCCTTACTCCCTCGCCCGCTTGCGGGAGAGGGCTGGGGTGAGGGGGCTTTTTGGTATTTGGCTGTTCGGCTGTCCGGCTGTCCGCTCCCACGCCGTGTGGCGTTGGCGAGTAGCGGAAGTCTGAGCGGATCAGGGCTGGCGTTGTTTGAGCGCAGCGAGTTTAGCCAGACCCCGCTCAGACTGAGCAACGCAGCGTACCCGCAGCGAAGCGTAGGGGCAACGACTTCGGCTCGCCTTTTCTTTGGTGACTTTCTTTTGGCGAAGCAAAAGAAAGTTACTGCGCTGCCGGGCGCACTCCCCGGCCAGGGATGCCAGTGGCGTTAACCACGCTCCAGAAAAAACAAGCCAAATCGGCCTCCAGACCATACAGAAACTGCGCAGCTAGCTATAACTTAAATAGCGTTTCGTACAAACTCCCCGCTCACTCCAACCCACGCGTGGAAGAGGGCAAGTCAGCCGACCGCCCCCATCTCCGGCACAAACGGCGACGGTTTGTCCGCGCTGGCCAGCACGGTCAGGGCACTGCGGGCGCGGGTGATGGCCACATACAGCAGGTTGCGTTCGTCTTGTGGGCGTTGGCTTTGGGGCGCGGGGAAGGCGCCGCGCTCCAGAAACGGCAGCACCACGTGGCTGCGTTCCAGGCCCTTCATGCTGGGGATGTCGGCCAGCAGCAGCTCCCCGTGCGAGGCTTTGCGGTGGCTGAGGTTACGTGACTTTTCAAAGCGGATTTCGGCCGCGTTCAGGTACATGAAGAACGCGCTGGCGTCGCTGAACGCGGCCGCGGCCTGGCGCAGGCCGTCGAAGTGGGCCACGGCGTCGGCTTGGCGCTGTTGTTCGACCCAGTGTTCGGCGGCCCACTGCGGCATTTCCAGCGCGTCCAGCATGGGGCCCAGCAGGCCGTTGTGGCTGCGCACGGCGGCGAGGGCGTTGCGCAGACGGCGCTGGATGTGCGCTGGGGTGTGGCGGGTTTGTAGCGATTCGACAAAGATGGTCAGGTTGTCGGGGTCGTGCAGCACCGTGCCCAGGGCCAGCTGCTGGCGCTGGCGCGGGGTTTCGCTCTCGTCTACGGTGTGGCCCATCTCTACCTGGCAAAAGTCCAGCAGCGCCTCGACCATGCGTTGGCGGGTTTCCAGGCTTTCGACCAGGGCGAAGTTGTGCGTGCCCACGGCCAGCAGGGTGCGCACCAGCAGCACCTCGGGCCGGTGCAGGTAGGTGCCAAAGCCCTGGGTGGTGTAGGGCAGGTCGGCTTTGAGCAGGGCGTTTTCCAGCAGCACCGACTGGTGTGGGTGGCGCAGCAGCACGACCAGCTGGTGCATGGGCTGCTTCTCGGCCTGCCAGCCTTTAGCGACTTGCACCACCTGGCGCACGCAGTCGGCGTGGTCGCTGTAGCTGCGCTGCTGCACCACGGTGGGGTGGTTGGCGCGGGCGGCGTACGGTTTGCGGGCCAGCCGCCCGGCCCAGGCGGCCAGGTCGGGGCCAAAGCGGTAGCTGGCGGTGAGGGGCAGGGGGTGCGCGGTACGGCCGGTATGGGCTTGAAAAAAGCTTTTTTGCAGGTATTGGGCGTCGGCCCCGGCCTGGGCGTGGATGACCTGGTCCACGTCGCCCACGCCGCAGAAGTAGCAGCGCGGGTGGCTGTGCAGCAGGGCTTGCACGATGGCGAACATGGCCGGGTTCAGGTCGTGCATTTCGTCCACCAGCAGGGCGGACAGGCTTTCCTTCCAGCGCGGCAGGCTGTGCCGCCAGTCGGGCTGGTCGGGGTCGGATACCAGCCGGGCCAGGTCGTAGGTGGCGTCGCCTTCAAAGCGGAACAGCGGCTGGTCGCGCCCGGGCGGGCAGCGCAGCTTTTCAAACGCGTGCAGCAGCACCAGCTGGCTGTAGTCCAGCCCAGTGTCGTCGGCAAAGTTGCGGCTGATGCCGTCGTAGTCGCGGTAGGCGGTTTCCATCACCAGGCTGCCTTTGGCGTACAGGCTGAAGTCCACCAGCGCATCGACCGCCGCCATGTCGCCCTTGAACGGCAGGCGCAGTGCCGCCAGCCGGGGCGGCTCCAGTGTGTCGCGCAGCAGCTCGGCGGCGGCCCACACGGTGTCGCACAGTGCCTCGGGCTGGGTGCTGGCGTGGTAGGGCGGGGGCGTCTCGCGCTCGGCTTTCAGGCAGTACAGGGCAAAGCCTTCAAAGCTGTCGATCCACACTTTTTTGACCACCTCAGGGGCCACGCCAATGTGCAGCAGGGCCGCACGCAAGGCGTCCACAGCGGGGCGGGTGTAGGTCAGCGCCAGCATGCTGCCAGGGGCCAGTCCACGGGCCAGTCCCTCGGCGATGCGCAGCGCCAGGCTGGTGGTTTTGGCCGCGCCCGCGTTGGCGTGGACGAGCAGGGTGTCTTCGTCGCTGGTCTGGATGGCCCACTGCTCGGCGGTGGGGGTGATGCCTTGGGCGGAGAACGAGCCGGGGGGGAACATGCGGGTCTTTGGGCGTGGTGGTGGGGCTGCAAGCATACGTGCCCTGGCACCCGTGTAGGTGATTGCTATTGAAAATGTAGCTGTTAGTGCTGATGGAATATGCGCAGAAGCCTGTTTTTATCCCTGTGTCCATGCGGAAGGAGGACCGTCCTTCAGAAGGGGGATGGGCGTCTGCAGCAAACGCCTCAGATGGGGCTAAATGCGTCACAATTAGTTGCACATGCAAACAAGTTGAGGCTCTTAATGTGACCCGAAGCCGAAAATTTCTGGTGCTGTTGGCCGCCATCTTGGTGACGGTGTACGCGGCCATCATCGTGGTTCAGTACCGGCAACAAGAGGGCTTGCGGCAGATCAACAGCCGCAGCGACCGGGACGTGGTGTGGAGCGCGGTGCAGCTGGAGGTGGAGTACGAGCGCTTTGCCCGCCTGCTGGAGCGCCGCATGCTGTCGCCCAGCCCGCTGACCACC
This sequence comes from Comamonadaceae bacterium, assembly GCA_947451445.1. Lineage (GTDB taxonomy): Bacteria > Pseudomonadota > Gammaproteobacteria > Burkholderiales > Burkholderiaceae_C > Rhodoferax_B. The sequence goes on along the minus strand of CANFZJ010000102.1, from coordinate 1,418 downwards.
GACGCACTGCGGCTGCAGTACCAGCTGTTTACCAGCCGCATTGCGGGGCTGCAAAGCGGTGCCCTGGCCGAGCAGATACTCAGCGCCGAGCTGCTGACCGAGGTGCGGACCACGGCGACCCGGTTTGCAGCCCAGGCCGACCCGGTGTTTTTGCCCGCCGGGAATGCGGCGATAGCCCCGGTCACGCTACAGCAGATCCACCAAAATCTGTTGCTGCTGGGTGGCGCGATCCAGCGGCTGTCACAAGAGGGGTCGGATGGCTCCATTACCCTGGTCACTCTGCGCGAGGCGCAGCTGCAGCGCCAGTTCAGCACCACCCAGCTGCTGACCGTGCTGCAGGGGCTGCTGATGGTGGCGCTGGCGGTGTCGGTGTTCATGCAGTACCGCCAGCGCGATGCGGCACAGCGCAACGCACAAGTGCAGAAGCTGCGCCAAATGGAGGCCGATGCCCGGCAGGAGACCGAGGCCGTGCAGCGCGCCGCGCAAGACGTGCTGCAAGAAATCACCGCCGCCTTGCCCCTGGTGGTGTACCGGCTGCAGCGCTTTCCCGATGGCAGCAGCCGCTATACCTATGTCAGCAGCCAGGTGCAGGAGATGCTGGGAATTTCTGTACAGGACGCGCTGCGCGACCCGGCGGCGGTGGCCGCTGCGTTGCACCCGGACGACCTGCCGGACGTGGAGCGGCAGTCGGCCGACGCCCTGCAGCGGCTGGCGCTGTACAACCAGGACTTTCGGGTGCGCGGCCAGGACGGGCAGGTGCACTGGGTGCACTGTGCGTCGGTGCCCCGCGTGCTGCCCGACGGGTCTGTCCTGTCCACGGGCTACATACAGCTGATCGACGAGACCAAGGAGCGCGAAAGCCGCCTGCACGAAATGACTGCGCAGCAGCAAACCATTTTTGACAGCATTCCGTCCGGGTTGGCTTTTTCAGTAGACGCCAAATTCCAGCGCTGCAATGCCCGTTTTGCGGCCATCGTGGGCCTGTCGATGGACGACATGCTGGGGCGGAACCTGTCGGTGCTGTTTGCCACGCCGCAAGAGCATGTTGCCTTTGTGACCGAGGTTCGCGAGACATTCAGCCACGGGCCGCGGTTTGAATTGGAGAGCCGGTTTTGCACCGTCGATGGCCGCTATTTCGACGGCTATCTGGTGGGCGTGCGCCTGGGTTTGACGGCCTACGACCGGGCCACCATCTGGGCGTTGGAAGACATCAGTGAGCGCAAGCAGGCTGAGGCCGAAATGCGGCGGGCCAAAGACATGGCCGAAGATGCCAACCGCTTCAAAAGCGACTTTTTGGCCAATATGAGCCATGAAATCCGCACCCCGATGAACGCCATCATCGGCATGTCTTACCTGGCGCTGAAGACCGAGCTGACGCCCCGCCAGCGCGACTACCTGGGCAAAATCCGCCAGTCCGG
>CANFZJ010000101.1 GCA_947451445.1 Comamonadaceae bacterium | reverse complement strand
TCGTCGCCCTTGCGCTGGATGAACTCGAAGAACACCGGGCCGAGCTGGGTTTGCGAGAAGATCTGCAGCAGCAGGCGGGGTGTGCCGCCTTCGGTCGATCCGTCCATCAGGATGCCCCGGGTTTGCAGCTCGGCCACCGGCTGGCCATGGCCGGGCAGGCGGGTGTCCAGCATCTCGTAGTACACCTCGTTGGGGGCGGTCATCAGTGGCACACCGGCCAGGGCCAGGCTGTCTACAGTGGCAAGCAGGTTGTCGCAGATCAGGGCGATGTGCTGGATGCCTTCGCCGTTGAACTTCATCAAATACTCTTCGATCTGGCCGCCGCCCTGGCGGGCTTCCTCGTTCAGCGGGATGCGGATCTTGCCGTCCGGGGCGGTCAGTGCCTTGCTGGTCAAGCCGGTGTACTCGCCCTTGATGTCGAAGAAGCGGATTTCGCGGAAGTTGAACAGCCGCTCGTAGTAGTCGGCCCAGAAGGCCATGCGGCCCCGGTAAACGTTGTGCGTCAAGTGGTCGATCAGCTGCAGGCCGTGGCCCACCGGGTGGCGGTCCACGCCGTCGATGAAGTCAAAGTCGATGTCGTAGATGGATTTGCCGTCTTCAAACCGGTCGATTAAATACAGCGGCGCGCCGCCAATGCCTTTGATGGCGGGCAGGTTCAGCTCCATCGGGCCGGGGTGCAGCTCGATGGGCTGGGCGCCCAGGGCCAAAGCGCGTTTGTAGGCGTGGTGCGAGTCCTGGACCCGAAACGCCATGCCGCAGGCGCTGGGGCCGTGTTCGGCCGCAAAGTAACCGGCCACGCTCTTGGGTTCGCGGTTGATGATGAAGTTGATGTCGCCCTGGCGGTACAGCACTACGTCTTTGGAGCGGTGCTTGGCCACCAGGGTGAAGCCCATGCGCTCAAACACGGGCTCCAGCACGCCGGGGGTGGGGGAGGCGAACTCCACGAATTCAAAGCCCATCAGGCCCATCGGGTTGTCGAATAAATCTGCCATGGTGGTGTGCTCTCTGTCAAAGGAATGGCGCAATTTTTTCTTAAAGGTTGCGCAGGTTTAATGCAAATTACTGCGCTGCCATGGGCTGTAGCGCAGTATTTATGCGTGCAGGTCAGTCGATGCGCTTTAGATCGGTTTGGTAGCTGGTGGCGCGCTGGGCGTAGCCCTCGGCGCTGCGCTCCAGGGCGGCCACATCGTCGTCGCTCAGGGTGCGCACCACTTTGGCGGGTGCGCCCAGAATCAGGCTGCGGTCGGGGAAAACTTTGCGCTCGGTCACCACCGCGCCCGCGCCCACCAGGCAGTGCTGGCCGATGACCGCGCCGTTGAGCACCACGGCCTGGATGCCGATCAGTGAGCCGTCGCCCACGGTGCAGCCGTGCAGCATGGCCTGGTGGCCCACGGTGACGCGCTCGCCCAGCGTCAGCGGGTAGCCAGGGTCGGCATGCAGCACGGCTCCTTCCTGCACATTGCTGGCTGCGCCGATGTGGATGGGCGCGTTGTCGGCCCGGATGACGGCACCAAACCAGACGCTGCTGCGTTCGCCCAGCGTGACCTGGCCGATCAGCGTGGCCTCGGCAGCAACAAAGGCGGTGTCGGCGATGGTGGGGGCCAGGGGGCCTAGGCGGTAGATGGGCATGGTTTTTTCCTTAGTCCAGGGTGATGCCCGATTTTTTGGCCAGCACGGCGTAGCGCGCCATTTCGCTGCGGAAAAACTGGGTGGCGACTTCGGGTGATGTGGGGTTGACCACATTGCCCTGTTTGGCCATGGCTTCCTTGACTTCGGATGTGGCGTAGGCGGCCACAAAGGCGTCGTGGATGCGTTTGACCTGGTCGGCGGGCAGCTTGGCCGGGCCGACGACGGCAAACCAGCCTTCGATGCTGTAGTTGGGCAAACCTTGTTCGGCAATGGTCGGGATGTCGGGGGCGGCGGGTGTACGTGCGCTGCCGCACAGGCCGATGGCGCGCAGGGCACCGCTTTTGAGGTGGGCCTGCGCGGCGGGCAAGGACACTACGCCCAGGTCCACCTGCCCGCCGATCAGGTCCGTGACCATCGCGCCCGTGCCTTTGTAGGGGATGTGGCGGATCTTCACCTGCGCTTCATCGACAAACATTTCGCCCGCCAGGTGGATCACCGTGCCGTTGCCTGACGAGCCGTAGTTGTAGGCGTCGGGCTTGGCCTTGAGTAGCGCAATCAGCTCTTTGACGTTCTTGGCCGCGATCTTGGTTGGGTTGACCACCAGCACGAATGGGGTAGCGCCCATGATGCTGATGGGCGTGAAGTCGGCCAACGTGTCATAGGGCATCTTCTTGAATACGCTGGGGTTGATGACGTGGTTGTTGGACACGATGCCAATGGTCAGGCCGTCGGGTACGGCCTTGGCCAGGGCCGACGCACCGGTAATGCCGCCTGCGCCGGGCAGGTTCTCCATCACCACGGGCTGGCCGCCCAGGGCTTTCATCAGCGAGGGGGCTGCCACCCGTGCAATTGCATCGACACCTGAACCTGCGCCGATGGGCAGGATGATGCGCAGTGGTTTGTCGGGCACGCTTTGTGCCCAGGTGGTGAAGGTGCAGGCCTGGGCGATAGCACCCAGGGCGAGGCGGCGGGAAATGCTGGTTTGCATCGTTTGTCTCCGTTATTTTTAGGGGGATCAGCGTGGGGCCAGGCGACCCAGGATTTCGTCGGTGTGCTCGCCCACGGCTGCGAGCGGCATGCGCACGCCGGGGCGGTGGCCGCCCATGGTCAGGGGTAGCAGCACTACGTCGGTGGTGCCACCGTCGTCCGTTTGCATGGGGGCCAGGCCACCGCTGGCTTTCAGGTGCGGGTCGTTGACCAACTGGTCGGGCCGCATGATGGGCGCGTAGGGGATGCCTGCCGCCTCCAGCTTGGGCGATAGTGCTTCGGGCGTGTGGTGCTGCAGGATCTCGCCCAAGCGTACCAGCAGGGCCGGGCGCACCGCCACCCGCTGGGCGTTGGTTTGCAGGCCGGGGTCGTCGGCCAGGTCTTGCCGGTCCAGCACCTTGCACAGGGTGAACCATTGTTTGTCGCTCACGGCGCCAATGAACAGCTGGGCGCCTTCTGCCAGGGTGAATACGTCGTACACGCTCCAGGCCGACACCCGCGAGGGCATGGGCGGCGGCGGCTCCTGGGTCATCAAAAACTGCTGCATGTGCTGGGCGCTGAGGAAGACGCAGTTTTCAAATAGCGCGCTCTGGATTTCCTGGCCTTTGCCGGTGCGGTCGCGCTCGCGCAAAGCGGCCAGGACGCCAATGGCACCAAACATGCCGCCCATGATGTCGTTGACCGAGGTGCCCGCCCGCAGCGGGCGGCCTTCGGGGCCGGTCATGTACGACAGGCCACCCATCATCTGCACCACTTCGTCCAGCGCCAGCCGGTTTTCATACGGGCCGGGCAAAAACCCCTTGTGGGAGACGTAGACCAGGCCGGGGTGGAGGTTGGAGAGGTGGGCGTAGTCCAGCCCGAACTTTTCCATCAGGCCGGGGCGAAAGTTCTCCAACACCACGTCGCACTGGGCGGCCAGTTCTTTGGCGGTGGCCTGGCCGTCGGCGGTGCTGATGTCCAGCACCACGCTTTTTTTGTTGCGGTTGAAGCTGCGAAAGAAGCCTATGCCCAGGCCGGGCAGGCTGCGGGTTTTGTCGCCGCCGGGTGGCTCGATCTTGATGACCTCAGCACCCAGGTCGGCCAGGATCATGCCGCAGGTGGGCCCCATCACCATGTGGCTGAATTCGAGGACGCGGATGCCCGCCAGAGGGAGTATCGGGAGTACGGGGAGTGCGCTCATACAGTGGTTCCAGAGAAGTTTTTGGGGAGTCCGGCGCGCCAGAGCGTGCCGTGGGTGGTTTCACCGGTCAGCCAAACGGCGACTTGGGCGCGCAAATCGAGCAGCTGGGGCAGGTCGATGCCGGTGTCCACCTGCATGCCCGCCAGCATGAAGGCCAGGTCTTCGGTGGCCGCGTTGCCGCTGGCCCCTGGGGCGTGCGGGCAGCCGCCAATACCGGCCAGTGAGGCGTCAAAGCGGGCCACGCCCAGGGATAGCGCTGCATAGACGTTGGCCAGCGCCAGGCCGCGCGTGTCGTGGAAGTGGCCGCAGCAGAAGCGGTCGCCGGCAATCTTTAGTGCCTGCTCCAGCAGTTCATGCACTTGCCGGGGGTTGGCGTAGCCCACGGTGTCGGCGATGCTGACGCGGTCGGCCCCGGCATCGAGCAGGGCCTGCAGCAGGCGCAGCACTTCGCTGGGGGCCACATTGCCTTGCAGGGTGCAGCCAAACGCGGTGCCGACGCCGCCTTCAATCAGGGTGCGGTTGCCCGCGGCGTCGCGGGCGGCACGGATACGGGCCACCTCGGCTACCACTTCATCGGGCGTCTTGCGCAGGTTGGCCAGGCTGTGCTGGTGACTGGCAGACAGCGGCACGATCATCAGGTGCGCACCCTGGGCAATGGCGTTTTCGGCCCCGCGCAGGTTGGGTACCAGTACGGAAGCGCGCAGGCCGGGCAGGGTGCGGGCATAGGCCAGTAGCTCGGCGGTGTCGGCCAGTTGCGGCAGCAGCCGGGCGGGCACAAAGGAGCCGACTTCGATTTCGCGCAGGCCTGCGGCGTAGGCACGGGCAATCCATTCCTTTTTAAAGGCGGTGGGCAGCACGGTCTGGATGCTTTGCAGGCCGTCGCGCAAACCTACTTCACGGATAACGGCATGGGAGGGGAATTGGGGCACTGTTTGTCTCCATGGTGGGGCCAGTGGTCTGGTTGTGGGGTATTTTTAGACATTCCCATAAATGAATCCAGTGGCCCTTTGGAATGCTTAATTTGCCAAATGGGAATCCTTAAAATACCGCCATGCGTGACATTGATCTGAAAACCCTGCGTTTGTTTGTCGCCGTGTGCGACCACCAGAACATGGCCCGGGCAGCGGCCTCTGAACACATTGAGCCCTCGGCCATCAGCAAGCGGATCACCCAGCTGGAGTCGGACCTGGGCACGCGCTTGCTGGCTCGCTCACGCCGTGGTGTGCAGCCGACCCCTGCCGGAGTGACTCTGCTGGAACATGCCCGCAACGTGCTGTTCACCATGGAGCGGATTGCCACCGACGTGGCCGCGTTCGGCAGTGGGGTCAAGGGCCATGTGCGCCTGGTGGCGACGGCATCGGTGATTGCCGAATCCTTGCTGGACGACATTGCGCTGTTCATGCGCGAGGAGGCGCACCGCAACATCCAGGTCGATATCGAGGAACGGTTTTCCCGCGATTTGGTGCGCCAGCTGCGCGAAGGCAGTGCCTCGGTCGGCGTGTGCTGGGACAACATCGACCTGGAGGGCCTGCACCACCGGCCCTACCGCCGCGACCGCCTGGCGCTGGCGGTGCGATCCGACCACCCTTTGGCCCAGAAAAAATCACTGCGCTTTGAGCAAATGTTGGACTTTGAACATGTAGGTCTGCCGCCCTCGACGGCAGTGCACACCATGTTGCAGCGCGCTGCTGCGCGGGCAGGGCGTCTGGTTTCGTACCGGGTCATCGTGTCGAACTTTGACGCCGCTTTCAGGGCCGTTGCAGCCAACCTGGGAGTCAGCGTGATACCGATGGAGGTGGGTGGCACCGTTGCGGCCAATTTAGGCATTCAGATGGTGCCGCTATCGGATGCGTGGGCCCATCGTAACTTTGTGGTGTGCTTCCAGAGTTTCCAGGGCTTGCAACCCGCAGCGCAGCATATGGTGGAGCACCTGGTGGCGCGTGCTGCACTGGGGGCGTGAGATGCGGTCGGGGTGAGAGGACTCGAACCTCCGGTCTCTAAGTTTCTAACCTAGCGCTTACCTGACTAAGTTACAACCCGTTTGATGCCTGCTTTAGGTCCGTTTGTTGCACGCAGTTAAGAGCGGCGGCCCAGCAATTGGGCTGCTAGTTCTAGCAACCCCTCTGTGTAGGCATTGGGTTGAAAGTGCTTGGTAGCCTCAATGGCGAGCTGCGCTTCAGCGGCGGCCGCCTGGCGCGTAATGTCCAGGGCGCCCGTGCTTTTGACGATGGCAATGATCTCGTCCAGGCGCTCGGTTTCACCGGTTTCAATGGCCTGGCGGATGAGTGCACATTGGGCGGGCGTACCGCGTTGCATGGCGGCGATCAAGGGCAGGGTCGCTTTGCCTTCGCGCAAGTCGTCACCCAGGTTTTTGCCCATCTCGGCAGCGTCGCCGTCGTAGTCCAGCACGTCGTCAATCACCTGGAACGCGGTGCCCAGCGCTTGCCCGTAGGCTGCGCAAGCGGCTTCGACCGCCGGGGTGCTGTGCGACAGAATGGCGGCCAGCCGGGCGCTGGCTTCAAACAGCTTGGCGGTTTTGGAGCGGATCACGCGCAGGTAGGCGGCTTCGTCCAGCGATGCGTCGTGCATGTTTACCAGCTGCATGACTTCACCTTCGGCGATGACATTGGTGGCGTCGGCCAGGGTCTGCATGATGCGCATATCTTGCGCATCCACCATCATCTGGAAAGCCCGCGAGTACAAAAAGTCACCGACCAGCACGCTGGCTGGGTTGCCAAATGACTCGTTGGCGGTGGGGCGGCCACGGCGTAGCGTGGATTCGTCCACCACGTCGTCGTGCAGCAGGGTGGCGGTGTGGATGAACTCCACCACGGCGGCCATGTTGAATCTTTGTGCGTCGGTGTAGCCCAGTGCCCCGCACATCAGCAACAAAATTGCGGGCCGCAGGCGTTTGCCGCCGGCCGAAATAATGTATTGGGAGACCGTGCCCACGAGTGGTACGCCAGAGGCGAGTCGGTCGGCGATAACCTTATCTACCTCGCGCATGTCATCAGCGATGAGGGCGAGGGCGGCAGCGGTGCGGGAGGAGTTGACTGACAAAATAGTAAGCGGGTAGTTACGTAATTATAAGAAATCCGCAGTACCCCTAAAGGCGCGCATCCGGCGTGTTAGGGTAATCCGCGGGATAATGCTAGAATCTAAGGCTCTGCGGAAATTCGTCTGCAGAATTGAGAGAAAAGGTCAAGCATGTACGCGGTCATAAAAACCGGTGGCAAACAGTATCGTGTTGCTTCCGGCGAAAAAATTAAAGTAGAACAGATTGCTGCGGACGTAGGCCAAGAGATCGTGTTCGACCAGGTTCTGGCAGTCGGTAACGGCAGCGAGATCAAGGTTGGCACGCCCTTGGTGTCCGGCGCAACGGTCACAGTCACGGTAGTGGCACACGGCAAACACGACAAAGTGGGCATTTTCAAAATGCGCCGTCGTAAGCACTACATGAAACGCCAAGGTCACCGTCAGCAGTTCACCGAACTGCAAATCGGCGCGATTGCAGCATAAGAGGCATTAGTCATGGCACAGAAAAAAGGCGGCGGCTCTACGCGAAATGGGCGTGATTCAAACCCCAAGATGCTGGGCGTGAAAGCGTTTGGCGGTGAACTGGTGAGCGCAGGCGCGATCATCGTTCGCCAACGTGGTACCAAGTTCCATCCCGGCACCAATGTCGGTATTGGCAAGGACCACACCTTGTTCGCTCTGGTGGATGGCCATGTGTCCTTCGCCATCAAGGGCTCGATGAACAAGCATCAAGTGGTTATTACACCAGCGGCCTAAGCGCTGGTTGAATAGATCGCTTTGATCCCCCCGAAGCCCCGCCTCGCCGGGGCTTCGGTGTTTTAGGGACACTATTTTTGTAAATTGGAATCGGTATGAAGTTCGTTGACGAAGCCTACATTGACATCTCCGCAGGCGATGGCGGAGCGGGGTGCGTGTCGTTTCGTCACGAAAAGTACAAAGAATTCGGCGGCCCGAACGGCGGCGATGGCGGTCGCGGCGGCCATGTGTTTGCGGTGGCAGACATCAACCTGAATACGCTGGTCGATTTCCGCTTCTCGCGTCGGCACGATGCCAAGCGTGGCGAACACGGCATGGGTTCCGACATGTTCGGCGCAGCCGGTGCCGACATTACGCTGAAGATGCCTGTCGGTACCATCATTTCCGATGCCGAAACCGGCGAAGTCTTGTTCGAACTGTTGGTGCCCGGCGAGCTCATCACCATTGCCAAGGGCGGTGACGGTGGTTTTGGCAATATGCGTTTCAAAAGCGCCGTCAACCGCGCGCCGCGCCAAAAGACTCCTGGCTGGCCAGGCGAAAAGCGCGAACTCAAGCTGGAGCTGCGTGTGCTGGCCGATGTCGGCCTGTTGGGCATGCCCAACGCCGGTAAATCGACTTTCATCACGGCCATTTCCAACGCCCGTCCGCGCATTGCCGACTACCCATTCACCACTTTGCATCCCAATTTGGGTGTGGTGCGCGTAGGCCCCGAGCAGAGCTTTGTGGTGGCCGATTTGCCAGGATTGATTGAAGGTGCATCCGACGGTGCAGGCCTGGGCCATTTGTTCTTACGCCATCTGCAGCGCACCCGCTTGTTGCTGCATGTGGTGGACATGGTGCCTTTCGACGACTCCATCGACCCGGTAGCGCAGGCCAAGGCGATCGTCAACGAGCTGAAAAAGTACGACGACGGACTGTTCAAGAAGCCGCGCTGGCTGGTGCTGAACAAGCTGGACATGGCCGACTCCGACACCCGTGCGGCTTTGGTCAAAGACTTTGTCAAGCGCTTCAAATTCAAGGGCCCGGTGTTCGAGATTTCCGCGCTGACCCGCGAAGGCTGCGAACCGCTGGTGAAGGCGATTTACCAGCACGTCAAGGCTGAACAGCTGGCAGAGCAGGTGCACGTCGAAGTGGACCCACGTTTCGCCGTGAATCCAACGGATTCTGCTGCGGAATAGTGCTATTAAAATAATAGCTAATCGCGCTTGTGGAATATGCGCTACAGACCAATATGACTGAAATTTCAGGTTCGACGGTATTGCGG
>CANFZJ010000100.1 GCA_947451445.1 Comamonadaceae bacterium | reverse complement strand
TGCCTGGGCCAGCGCGGCGCGGGCGGTGGCCAACTGGGTGCGCCAGATTTCCAGGGCGTCGTGTTCCACCCAACCGGGCTGGGGGAAGATTTGCGGCAGTTCTAGCTGCGACTGGCTGACGATGTGGCCGTCGGCATGGAAGACGATGCTGCGCGAGCTGGAGGTGCCCTGGTCCAGGGCGAGGAGATAGGTCATGGCGTGGCTTCGGGGGAAATGTGGTTACGCACTTGGGCGTCGTGCAGCAGGGCGGGGAAGGGGTCGGGAATGGGGCCGTCGGTGAACAGGCGGTCGATCTGCGACAGGCGGGCTACTTCGACCATCGCCGGGCGGTTGAATTTGCTGCTGTCGGCGGCCAGCCAGACCTCGCGGGCGTGGCCAATGATGGCCTGCGACACCTTCACCTCCCGGTAGTCAAAGTCGCGCAAGGTGCCATCGGTTTCTATGCCCGAAATGCCGATCAGCGCAATATCCACCTTGAACTGGCGTATGAAATCTATAGCAGCCTCGCCCACCACGCCCCGGTCACGGCCGCGCACCACGCCGCCTGCAATGATGACTTCGCACAGCGGGTTGGTGCTGAGGATGGTGGCCACGTTCAGGTTGTTGGTGATCACGCGCAGGCCCTTGTGCTGCAGCAGGGCTTTGGCGATGGCCTCGGTGGTGGTGCCGATGTTCAGTATCAGCGAGCAGTCGTTGGGCACCTCGGCGGCCACGGCGCGGGCGATGCGCGCCTTGCCGTCGGCGTGCAGGCTTTCGCGCTGCGGGTGGGCGATGTTTTCAATGGTGGAGCTGGGCACGCGCACGCCGCCGTGGAAGCGGGTCAGCAGGCCTTCGTCGGCCATGCGCTGCACGTCGCGGCGCACGGTTTGCAGGGTGACGCCCAGCTTGTCGGCCAGCTGGTCCACGGTGAGAGAGCCCTGGGCTTGCACGGCCTGCAGCAGCAGCAGTTGGCGGGGGTTGGGATTCATATTGTTCTTTTGGGAGGTGGCTGTCGTGGAAGCGACTGTAAAACGAAAAATAAAGAACCTTTTTAGGGTTATCACCGATAAAAAAGAAAACAAAACGAACAACAATAATCAAATGCGAAAACAATTGATCCACTCTCTCCACAGAGGCAACCCATGCAGTTGACTCTGGAAGGCATCCAAAAAAAGGTGGGTGCAGCCACCTGGTTGTACAGCATGGGGCTGGCACCCCAGCCTGGCGCTGTGACCGTGCTGCTGGGGGCGACCCAGGCCGGTAAAACCAGCCTGATGCGCGTGATGGCCGGGCTGGATGTGCCCACCCAGGGCCGTGTCCTGGTGGATGGCGTGGATGTGACCGGTCAGCCGGTGCGCGAACGCAACGTGGCCATGGTCTACCAGCAGTTCATCAACTACCCGTCGCTCAAAGTGCGCGACAACATTGCCTCGCCGCTGAAGCTGCGCGGCGAAAAGAACATGGACCAGCGGGTGCGCGCGCTGGCCGAGAAGCTGCACATTGAGATGTTTCTGGACCGCTACCCGGCCGAGCTGTCGGGCGGTCAGCAGCAGCGCGTGGCACTGGCCCGGGCCCTGGCCAAGGCCGCCCCGCTGATGCTGCTGGACGAGCCGCTGGTGAACCTGGACTACAAGCTGCGCGAAGAGCTGCGCGATGAACTGACCGCGCTGTTTGCAGCAGGCGACTCCACCGTTATTTACGCCACCACCGAGCCGGGCGAGGCCCTGCTGCTGGGGGGTTATACGGCGGTGATGGACGCGGGTGAACTGCTGCAATACGGCCCCACGGCCGAGGTGTTCCACCAACCCAAGTCTCTGCGTGTGGCACGCGCTTTCAGCGACCCACCGATGAACCTGATCACCGGTCAGACGGTGGCCGGGGGCGTACAGCTGCAGTCTGGCCCGATGCTGGGCTTGGCCATGCCGGCAACTGCGGCAGGTGGGCTCACCGTCGGTTTACGTGCCAGTGCGCTGCGGGTGCATGCGCGTCCTGGCGACGTGGCTTTGCAAGGGCATGTCGAGCTGGCCGAGATTTCGGGGTCTGACACTTTTGTGCACGTGGCTACCTCGGTGGGTGAGCTGGTTGCCCAGTTGACCGGCGTGCATTATTTTGAACTGGGGACGGCGTTGACCTTGTACTTTCATGCCACCCAGGCGTATGTGTTTGACGGCCAGGGCAGCTTGCTGCTGGCCCCGGTACGCCAGGGAGCTGTGTAATGGCCCGCATTGAATTGGACCTGGCGCACGCTTACCGTGCCAATCCCAAGCAAGACAGCGACTACGCGCTGTTGCCGCTGAAGATGACTTTCAACGACGGCGGAGCCTACGCGCTGCTCGGCCCCTCCGGTTGTGGCAAGACCACCATGCTGAACATCATGTCGGGCCTGGTCGCCCCGTCGCAGGGGACTGTGCTGTTTGACGGGAAAGACGTAACCCATGCCACGCCGCAGGAGCGCAACATCGCCCAGGTGTTCCAGTTCCCGGTGATTTACGACACCATGACGGTGGCCGAGAACCTGGCGTTTCCGCTGCGCAACCGCAAGGTGCCGCAGGCGCAGATCGACAAGCGCGTCGGTGAGATCGCCGAGATGCTGGAGATGAGCGGCCAGCTGAACCAGCGTGCCGCCAACCTGGCGGCAGATGCCAAGCAAAAAATATCGCTGGGCCGGGGGCTGGTGCGGCCCGACGTGTCGGCGGTGCTGTTTGACGAGCCGCTGACCGTGATCGACCCGCACCTTAAATGGCAGCTACGCCGCAAGCTCAAGCAGATTCACCGCGAGCTGAAGTTGACGCTGATCTACGTCACCCACGACCAGGTAGAGGCGCTGACCTTTGCCGAGCAGGTGGTGGTGATGACCCGGGGCCGCGCCGTGCAGTTGGGCTCGGCCGACGCTTTGTTCGAGCGGCCCAGCCACACCTTTGTGGGCAACTTCATCGGCTCGCCTGGGATGAACTTTTTGTCGGCCAACGCCGCCGCCGATGTGTTGCAGGTGGCCGGAGCGCAGTGGCCGTTGCCACGGGCTTTGCCCGCTGGTGCACTGAAACTGGGTGTGCGGCCGGAATACGTCACGTTGGCGCAGCCTGCCACCGTGGGGGCACTGCGGTGCACGGTGGCCAAGGTGCAGGACGTGGGTACGCATGTGATGCTGACGGCTGCGGTGGATGGCCAGGCATTGAAAGCCCGGCTGAGTCCAGAAGTGGTGCTGCCTGCTGTGGGCGAACCGGTGTGGCTGCAGGTCTTGGGCGAGCACACCTGCTTTTATAAAAATGAGGAGATCGTGGCATGAGCACTACGACGAAGCCGGTGAACCAGAAGGCCTGGTTCTTGATTCTGCCGGTGCTGGTCTGCGTGGCGTTTTCGGCCATCATTCCGCTGATGACGGTGGTGAACTATTCGGTGCAGGACATCATCTCGCCCGAGCGCCGGGTGTTTGTCGGCACCGAGTGGTTTGTCGCGGTGATGCGTGACGAAGAGCTGCATGCGGCCCTGTTGCGGCAACTGGTGTTTTCGCTGTCTGTCCTGGCGGTGGAGCTGCCACTGGGCATCTTGCTGGCCTTGTCCATGCCTGCCGAGGGCTTGAAGGCGTCGGTGGTGCTGGTGATTGTGTCGCTGTCGCTGCTGATCCCGTGGAATGTGGTGGGCACCATCTGGCAGATTTTTGGCCGCTCTGACATCGGGCTGCTGGGCGCTACGCTGCAGTGGCTGGGCATTGACTACAGCTACACCGGCAACGCGACGCATGCCTGGCTGACGGTGCTGGTGATGGACGTGTGGCACTGGACGCCGCTGGTGGCGCTGCTGGGCTACGCCGGGCTGCGTTCCATTCCCGACGCTTATTACCAGGCGGCGCGGATTGACGGGGCCAGCAAGTTCGCCGTGTTCCGCTACATCCAGCTGCCCAAGATGCGTGGCGTGTTGATGATTGGTGTGCTGCTGCGCTTTATGGACAGCTTCATGATCTACACCGAGCCGTTTGTGCTGACCGGCGGCGGGCCGGGCAATGCGACCACCTTTTTGTCGCAGTTCTTGACGCAAAAGGCGGTGGGCCAGTTTGACCTGGGACCGGCTGCTGCTTTCTCGCTGATTTATTTCCTCATCATCCTGCTGCTGTGCTTCATCCTCTATAACTGGATGCAGCGCGTGGGTACCCAAGAAAAGGAAGGCGGCCATGAATAAGGCTCCATTTCAAAAGCGGACGCTCTTTCTGTTCGCCTACATCGTCTTTGCGCTGTTGCCCATCTACTGGATGGTCAACATGTCGTTCAAGACCAATCAGGAAATTGTGGCCAGCTTTTCGCTGTTTCCCCAGCATTTCACCTGGGACAACTACCACACCATCTTGACCGACCCGTCGTGGTACTCGGGCTACATCAACAGCCTGATCTACGTCAGCATAAACATGCTGATCACGCTCACCGTGTCCCTGCCTGCGGCGTATGCGTTTTCGCGCTACAGCTTTTTAGGTGACAAGCATGTGTTCTTTTGGCTGTTGACCAACCGGATGACCCCGCCTGCGGTGTTCTTGCTGCCTTTCTTTCAGCTCTACACCACGGTGAATCTGATGGATACGCACTTGGCGGTGGCCCTGGCGCATTTGCTGTTCAGCGTGCCGCTGGCGGTGTGGATTCTGGAAGGGTTCATGAGCGGCATTCCGCGCGAGATTGACGAGACCGCGTACATCGATGGCTACACCTTTCCGCGCTTCTTTTTGACCATCTTTTTACCGTTGATCAAGGCCGGTGTGGGTGTGGCGGCGTTCTTCTGCTTTATGTTTAGCTGGGTGGAGCTGCTGCTGGCCCGCACGCTGACCAGTGTGAATGCCAAGCCCATCGTAGCCACCATGACGCGCACGGTGTCGGCATCGGGCATGGACTGGGCCACGCTGGCGGCGGCAGGGGTGTTGACGATTGTTCCAGGTGCCATCGTGATCTGGTTTGTACGCAACTACATCGCCAAGGGTTTCGCGATGGGGCGTGTCTGAAAACCTTGCGGGACAAACCGAAGCACGTAGTGCGTAGCTCTGTCCCCAACTGAATAAAGGTATTTATATGTTCGAGTGGATGGCCTGGACCCTGCCTGTGGCGGTGTTTTTTATTTGTATCGCGTTGATGCTGGCAGGCATGACGGTGTGGGAGATCAAGTCGCCCACCACGTTGCGGCGCGGCTTTTTGCCAATGGACACCACCCGTGGTGACCGTTTGTTCATTGGCCTGCTGAGTGCAGCCTATGTGAATTTGGCCTTTGTCGGCCTGAGCGGCAAGTTTGCCGAGTGGTTCAGCCTGGATGGCGACCCGTCCATCTGGATCAGTTTTGTGCTGTCGATGGCCCTGCTGGCGCTGGTGATGCGCAAGGGCTGAAGGGTTTTTTCAGGATTCGGCTTTTCTATCCCCCAGAGCCGACAAGCCTTTCGTTCCACGGGGGTGCAGACCAATGAGGAGACAAGACATGAAGTTACGTTATTCAGTACTGGCCATCGCCGCTGCATGCGCGCTGACGGGCCAGACTTTCGCCGACGAGGCGGCAGCCAAAAAGTGGATCGACAGCGAATTTCAGCCTTCCAGCTTGAGTAAAGACAAGCAACAGGCCGAGATGAAGTGGTTTATCGACGCGGCCAAAAAACTGCAGGCCAAGGGCGTCAAAGAGATTTCAGTGGTGTCTGAAACCCTGACGACGCATGAATACGAGTCGAAGACGCTGGCCAAGGCCTTCGAGGAGATCACCGGCATCAAGGTCAAGCATGACGTGATCCAAGAGGGCGATGTGGTTGAGAAGCTGCAAACCTCCATGCAGTCGGGTAAGTCGATTTACGACGGTTGGATTTCCGATTCGGACCTGATCGGCACGCACTACCGTTACGGCAAGATTCTGTCCTTGACCGACTACATGGCGGGTGCGGGCAAGGAATTCACCGACCCTGATCTGGACCTGAAAGATTTCATCGGCACCAGCTTTACCACTGCACCCGACAAAAAGCTCTACCAACTGCCCGACCAGCAGTTTGCCAACCTGTACTGGTTCCGTGCCGACCTGTTCGCGCGCCAGGACCTGAAGGACAAGTTCAAAGCGAAGTACGGCTACGACCTGGGTGTGCCGCTGAACTGGAGCGCCTACGAAGACATCGCCGCTTTCTTTAGCGAGGACGTGAAGAACATCGACGGCAAGCCGATTTATGGCCACATGGACTACGGCAAAAAAGATCCATCTTTGGGCTGGCGCTTCACCGATGCCTGGCTGTCCATGGCCGGTACGGCCGATGTGGGCATTCCTAATGGCATGCCCGTGGACGAATGGGGCATTCGCGTGGGTGCGGACAAGTGCACGCCGGTAGGTGCGTCCGTGTCGCGCGGTGGTGCGACCAATTCGCCACCTGCTGTGTACGCGTTGACCAAGTACATCGACTGGATGAAGAAGTACGCACCCAAGGAAGCCATGGGCATGACCTTTGGCGAGTCCGGTCCGGTGCCTGCGCAGGGCCAGATTGCCCAGCAAATCTTCTGGTACACCGCTTTCACGGCCGACATGGTGAAGCCTGGCCTGCCCGTGGTGAATGCCGATGGCACGCCCAAGTGGCGTATGGCGCCAGGCCCGAACGGCCCGTACTGGAAGCCTGGCATGCAAAACGGCTACCAGGACGTGGGTTCCTGGACCTTCTTCAAGGACCATGACGCTGACAAAGTGGCGGCAGCCTGGCTCTATGCCCAGTTTGTGACCAGCAAAACCGTGTCGTTGAAGAAGTCGATCACCGGTCTGACCTTCATCCGCGACAGCGACATTCGGCATGATTACTTTACGCAGAATGCCAGCAAGTACGGCGGTCTGATCGAGTTCTACCGCAGCCCTGCCCGGGTCGCCTGGACGCCCACCGGTACCAACGTGCCCGATTACCCCAAGCTGGCCCAGCTGTGGTGGAAAAACGTGGCCCAGGCCGTGACGGGTGAAAAAACCCCGCAAGGTGCGATGGACAATCTGGCGGAAGAAATGGACCAAGTGATGGCCCGCTTGGAACGTGCTGGCATGGCGCATTGCGCCCCCAAGCTCAACCCCAAGGGTGACCCTAACAAGTACCTGAGCGACAAGGGCGCGCCCTGGAAGAAGCTGGCCAACGAAAAGCCAAAGGGTGAAACCATCGCCTATGACACGCTGCTGAACGCCTGGAAAAATGGCAAGGTGCGCTAAGTCTGTGGGCACAATGCCATAGGCTGGTCTGGCCGCGTGGACTGAGGACTACGCGGCCTTTTTTATGTGTCCGGCACGTTGTGTGCTGGGTTGCTTTTTTGATGAGTGAAAACCTGGTTTATGACGCTCCCACCCTCACCCCAACCTACATCGCGCGCCCCGCTGATGGCGCAATTGGCGACGCCCAGCAGCTTTGATGTGCTGGTCATCGGTGGCGGGGCGACCGGCCTGGGGGTGGCGCTGGACGCCGCATCCCGTGGCTTCAGCGTGGCCTTGGTCGAATCGCACGACTTCGCCAAAGGCACTTCGTCACGCGCTACCAAACTGGTGCACGGCGGCGTGCGCTACCTGGCGCAAGGCAATATTGCGCTGGTGCGTGAGGCGCTGCACGAGCGCACTACGTTGTTGCAGAACGCGCCGCACCTGGCCCAACCGCTGGCGTTTGTGATGCCTTCGTATAAGTTGCTGGATACCCCGTTTTATGGCATCGGACTGAAGATATACGACGCCCTGGCGGGTAAGGCCGGCTTGGGTGCTACTGAGTTTTTAAGCCGCCGTAAGACTTTGCAGTACCTGCCTACGGTGCAGGCGCAGGGCCTCAAGGGTGGCGTCAAATACTGGGATGGTCAGTTTGACGATGCCCGCCTGGCATTGGCACTGGCGCGTACAGCTGCGGCCCATGGCGCGGTACTGGCCAACTACTGTGCGGCCACCGGCCTGCTGCACGAGGACGGCAAGATCGCCGGAGTCCACTGCGAAGACCGTGAAACCGGTGCCAAGCTCACTTTGCGGGCCCGTTGCGTCGTGAATGCAACGGGTGTGTGGGTGGATGATTTTCGCCAGCAAGACGGTGAAGCCACGAACCGCCCGGTCAAGCCCATGGTGGCGCCCAGCCAGGGTGTGCATATCGTGGTGGACCGCGACTTTTTACCCGGCAACCACGCCATGTTGGTGCCCAAAACCGCTGACGGACGGGTGTTGTTTGCGGTGCCGTGGCTGGGCAAGGTCATTTTGGGTACGACCGACACCCCGCGGCATGACCTGGACCGCGAGCCGCGCCCCTTCAAGGAGGAGGTGGCGTTCATCCTGCGCGAATCGGCCCGTTACCTCCGCCGTGCGCCTACCCGTGCCGATGTGAAAAGTGTCTGGGTGGGCCTGCGCCCGCTGGTCAAGCCGCAGGACGATGATGGCGGTAACACCAAAGGCATCAGCCGTGAGCACACGGTGCTGGTCAGCAAGAGTGGCCTGGTCACCGTGACTGGCGGCAAATGGACTACCTACCGGGCGATGGCCGAGGACGTGCTCGACAAATGCTTTGCCGCTGCCTTGCTGCAGCCGCGCGGGCCGAGTGTGACGGCCCGCCTGCGTTTGCAGGGGGCTGGACCAACGGCATCCGACCACACCATGTGCGATGCGCCGGGCCTGCCGGCCTATGGCACGGAACAGCCCATCGTGCAGTCCATGCCAGGCGCGGACCGCTCCCTGGGGGGCGGTTTGACCGAGGGCATGGTGCGGTTTGCAGCCCGCTATGAATACGCTCGCACCGTGGAAGACGTGCTGGCACGGCGCAGCCGTCTGTTGTTTTTGGATGCGCAGCTGGCAGCATCTTTGGCACGGGACGTGGCGGGCATCCTGCACCAAGAGACGGGCGTGGATCCGCATGCCGACGATTTCCTGGCCCTGGCGCAACTCTATTTAACCTTGCCAGAATGAAGCCGTTGGCAGAGTGGCCGTTAGCGGCCCGGCAGGGGTTGGTCGGCGTGCTGACC
>CANFZJ010000099.1 GCA_947451445.1 Comamonadaceae bacterium | reverse complement strand
GCACGGCCAGCAGGCCGAACCACTGGCTGCTGCTGTTGGCGATGGCAATGGCTGCCGCGCCCGCCAGCCCCAGGGCCACGCCAATGGGCACGCCCATCAGCATCATGATGATGAAGGTCAAAAACAACAGCGTGGTGATCATGCTGCGCGCCCCCGGCGGATGAACAGGCCCACGGCACGCAGCGCAATGCCTAGCGACAAGATCGGCAGCCACACCGAATACCACCAGGCCGGCACGCCAATGCCCGGCGTGGTTTCTTCAAACCGAAAGTCGTCCCACACCATGCGGATGCTCAGCGTGCCGATCAGCGTGAACAAAATCGCCACCATCACCGCGCCAAAGCGCGACAAACCCTTGCGCCGCGCCATGCTGCCGCTATCAGAAAAATATTCGATGCGGATGTGCCGGTCGCGCGCCACGGCGGCGGAGGCGGCCACCAGGGTCAGCGCAATCATCAAAAACACCGAGATTTCTTCCGTCCAGGCAAAGGACTCGTTGGTGAAGTAGCGCGCCAGCACATTGGCAAAGGTGATCAGCGCCAGCGCGCCCATCACCAGCACGGTGAGCCAGTCTTCGATCTTCAGGGGGACAGTGGTGACAGGGTCGGCTGCGGGAGCCTCTAACTCGGGCGGGAGGTCGGTGGACATACACATCGCAAAAAAGTGGGCAGCCAAGGGTGGCCAAAACAGCGCGCATCATAGCCGCGCCCGGCGCAGGGTTTGCCCCATGTCAGACAACAGACCAGCCCGCGCACAGGTGGCAGCTTGCGCAAGTCATTTGCTATTAATTAAATAGCTACTTACGCAGATTGAATATGCGCTAGCGGCTTATTCTTTATAAATTTACAAGCTACGTCTTGGGGGCCCGCAAAGCCTGGTTCAGCTGGTCCGTCGGCTCGGCCCAGTCGGAATCCTGTTGCAGGGCTTCGTGCAAGAACGCAGCCTGGGCGGGCGACCAGAACGGTGCGTCCGGCAGCAGCACATGGCCCGGCAGTGGCGCGTTGGTGGCCAAAAAGTGGGCAATGCTCGGCGCATCCGAAGGCAGGCCCAATTGGGCGAACAGGGCGTGGAAGGGGTGTGAAGGTGTGTCCATACCGCACCTTATTCCATTTCTAAATCATCCGTGTCGTTGTTGCTTCGCCTTGTCGTGCTACAGCACTGCCTACGGCTTCGCGCCTAGACACAAATGATTTAGAAATGGAATTAGCGCATTTGGGTGATGGGCGATGCGCACTGGCAGACGGTGCCATCACGCCCGGTATGGAAATTGCTGCTGCCGACATTGCAGCACTCCCCTGCTCAAGTACGCATATAGACACCCCACACCGAGGCATTTGCTATGAAACTTCGCCACCTTGCCACTAGCTTTAGCTGCGCAGTCGGCCTCCTGGGCGTGTCCAGCCCTGTGCTGGCACAGAGCGCCTACCCCGACCACGCCGTCAAGATCATCGTCGGGCTGCCGGCGGGGGGCAGCGTGGACATGATCGCCCGTGCCCTGGGCCAGAAACTCAACACGGCGCTGAACCAACCCTTCATCATCGACAACCGCGCCGGTGCGTCGGGGCAGATCGGCATGCCTGCGGTGGCCAAAGCCGCTCCCGACGGCTACACCCTGACGGTATCCCCCGCGTCGTTCCTGACCACCAACAAAAGCATCTTCAAGACCCTGCCCTACGACCCCGAGGCCGACTTCACGCCTGTGGCCCGTCTGGTGAACCAGCCCATGGTGCTGGTGGTGAAGGACAAGCAGAAATATCCAACTTTGGCCGCGTTCCTGGCGGCCGCCAAGGCGACACCCGGGCAGATCACGTTTGCCTCCTCGGGCGACGGTAGCCCGCAGCACCTGGGGGGCTTGATGTTCGAGACCCGCACCAAAACCAGTCTGCTGCATGTGCCCTACAAGGGGGGTGCACTGGCCATCAACGACACCCTGGCCGGCACGGTGGACGCGATGTTCGCGGTACTGCCCGAAGCCCTGCCGCACATCAAGTCGGGCAAGCTCCATGCGCTGGGCCTCATGAGCCCCCAACGGGCGGCCATGCTGCCCGACACCCCCACCATGGCCGAAAGCGGCATCGCGGACCTGTCTTTGTCCGCCTGGATTGGCCTGCTGGCCCCGGCCAAGACACCCCGCCCCATCATCGACCAGCTCAACCGCGCCGTGCGCACCGCCCTGGACGCGGAACTCAAGGCCAAGCTCGCTGAAAGCGGGATAGAGCTTGCCCCGAGCTCGCCCGAGGAGCTCCAACGCACGATCAAAGCAGACATCAAGCTGCATGCAGACCTGGTCAAGGCCGCTGGCTTGGTGCCGCAATAAGCGATTGGGAGCATCGACTTTTTATAAAAAATCAGTCACTTTTTTATAGCTACCTACGCATATGAAAATTGCGCAAACTGCCGATTTGGCGTTTAAAAAACACCACTAAATCCATAGCAGCCCGCTCAACGCCGCTCCACCTGGGGCAGCATCGCCGCCAGCACGCGGTCTTTCAGCACGACGTGGTGGAAGATGGCAGCAGCGGCGTGCGCACCGGCGATCCACATGATGGCGTCGCCCAGCAATCCATGCACGTCGCCCCAGTCGGCCAGAGGCGCAAGGGCTGAGTTGGCGATCAGGGGCATCTGGTCCAAGCGCAGGCCGCCCAGCAGAGTGAGCGGATGGCCTTCGCTGGCCAGGGCCAGGAGTGCGGTCATGGGCAGCGCCAGCAACAACGCCCACAGGGCCCCGTGGGCCAGCTTAGAGGCGATGTGCATCCAGCCTGCCATCGCGAACCTGGGCGCAGCCGGGCGAAACGCCACCCACACCAGGCGCAACACGGTCAGGCTGAAGACCAACAAGCCCAAGGATTCGTGCCAAACGATATCGCTGTGGGTGGCGGGGTCTACGCCCTGGTGCATCATCCGCCCAAAACCGCCGGGGCCAAGGATGAAGGCGACGGTGACGGCAATGGCGGTCAGCCAATGGAAGGCGCGGCTGAGTGCGTCGTAGCGGGGTTTGGTGGCCTGGTTCATCCCATTTCCTTCAAAAATAAAACCGATTATTTAATACGCTCATTAACGGTTGATGAAGACAGGTTCAGGCGAACCGCATCACCGCCACCGGCGGCAAATCATTCGACACGCAGACCCACCGCTCCCCCGCATCGCCACTCACCCACAGCCCGCCGGTGGTGGACGCCATGGCCAGGGTTTGGCCGTCGGCGCTGATGTCCAGGCCGTGGCGGTAGACCAGGTGGTAGGCATGGGCGCTGGGCAAACCCTGGCCAAAACTTTGGAAGCTCTGGCCGCCATCGTCGGTGCGGTTGACCAGCATCTGGCCGTCCACCGGGATGCGGCAGCCGTCGCTGTGTGCGGGCACGAACCAGGCGCGCAGCGGGTTGTGCGGGTCGCAGGCCACGGGAAAGCCGAAGTCGCTGGGGGCGGGCGCGGCAATGGCCTGCCACAGCTGGCCGCCATCGGTGCTGCGGTACATGCCGCCGTGGTGCTGCACCCACAGCGCGTCGGGCTGGGCGGCGCACTGCACCAGGCAGTGCGGGTCTTGCACGTTGCCGTCTTCTTGCAAGCCCTCGGGCATGTAGCGGGCCAGCATGCCGCGCGAGGTGATGGCCCAGCTATCGCCCCCGTCCCGGCTTTGCCACACGCCACCGCTGGACACCGCCAGCGTGATGTGCTGCGCATCGCGTGGATCGACCAGGATGGAATGGATGCCTGCATGGTCGTAACCGCCGCCACCCCAGCTTTTGCGCGATGGCTGGTTCCACAGGGGGGTGTTCAGCGCCCAGCTTGCGCCGCCGTCGTCTGATCGAAACAGGCCTGCGGGCAGGCAGCCCGCCCACAGCGTGCCGGGCTGGTCGGGGCCGCCCGCAGCCAGGCACCACACCATGTCCACGCTCCAGGGCGTAGGGTCGTCGGCATCTGGGCCTGATGTGGGTTTTGGGGGGAATGCAGGAGACGCGATCTCGGTCCAGCTCGCCCCCTGGTCGCTGCTTTTGCGCAGCTTGACCCCGAAATGCCCCATGCGCAGCGCCGCCAGCCAGCTGCCATCGCGCGGGTCGGCCAGCACCTGGGTGACGGGTTCGCCCGCGAAATGGTGGGCGGTGATGTGCCAAGCACTACCCTGCCCTTGCACAGTGAACAGGCCTTTGCGGGTGCCGACGAGAAGCGTGTGCATGGATTTCCTTCGATGTGGATTTAACCGCCCGACAAGGCCTGGACCACCAGCACCTTGTCGCCCGCCAGCACCGCCCGGTCCAGCCGCACGCGGTCATGCACCAGGGTTTGGTTGATGAACACCGCCACATGCTTGCGCACGGCGCGCTGGTCGTCCAGCACGTAGTGCGCCAGGGCCGGTGCGGCCAGCAGCGCCGCCTCCAGCACCTGCCGCAGCGGCCCGGCAGGAACGTGTTGGATGGGCACGTCGATGTGGCGGCGCAGGGCGGGGGCGAATTCGACAGTGACCATGGCCGCCATTGTGCGAACCGGCTGCGGGCTGCGTCAATGGCGGGAACCCCGCAGGGGCTGAAAGATTCAAATTTGATAGCTGCTTGTGCAAGCTGGATAAGCGTTAGATGCCAAAAATCAGCAACATCCTGCGTCAGTCGCCATCCGCCTGCAAAAACTTGCTGCCAAACCGGTCAACCGAGCGTTTTCTGAAATCGGTGGGGGTCATGCCCTTGATTTTGCTGAAGTGGCGGTTGAAGTTGGCCACGTTGTTGAAGCCGACTTCATTGCACACTGTGGCGACATACATCGAAGTGTCCGACAGCAGTTGGCAGGCTTTGTTGATGCGCAGGCGCAGCACGAAGTCGATGAAGGAGTTGCCGGTGCTGCGCTTGAAGTGTTTGGAAAAATACTTCTCGCTGTGGCCAAACTTGTGGGCCACTTCCTTGAGCGAGATGTCAAAACAGGCGTTTTTGGCCACGTATTCGATGATCTCCGAGGCTTCTTGGGTGTAGGTGTCTGCCGTACCTTGCACGCTGGACGCAGACAGCAGCCGGAAATCCTTCTCCTGCGCCAGTTCGGCCAGGTAGGCCAGGAAGCTGGACAGGCGCTTGAGCCCGCTGGAGCCCCTGATTTCTTCAAATCTTTGCTCGGCCAGGGCCGAAATGCCAAAAAACTCGATGCCGAACTGGGCGCGCTCCAGCATAGGAAAGATGCCTTCGATGGCATCAAATACCTTGGCGGCCTGGCGCAGCGGCTCGTCCCGGAACTGCAAGACCTTGTGGATGTGGTCATTGATGCCGCCCACGGGCAGGTCGTCCACCAGCCAGTTGTGGGGCAGACCGGGGCCGGTCAGCACCAGATGCCCGGGCTGGTAGGTGCCGAGGTAGTCGCCCACAAAGGCCCGCCCGTGGGTGGACACAATCAGGTGCAGTTCGTACTCGGGGTGGTAATGCCAGCGGTTGAGGATGGTGGGAAAGCCGTGCGACAGGCAGCGCACCACGCCGCAGCTGGATACCGGCTCAAAGCCCTGGAACAGGGTGCGCTCGGCCTCGTTCTCCAGCGCGGGGCCGTAGGTCCGCCGCGCCGGTCGGGGTGACTTCAAGCGGCTGGAATCGCCAGTGGCCTGCGTTGGAGGGGATGCGGTGTGGACCACCCAAGGCTCCTTAAAGTTTAAGAGCAGGCCAAAGCATAGGGCCGAATGGCATCGCGGATGCGGTCCAGCAAGAGTTCCCGCACGCCCAGCCCCATCTTGCCCAGGCGGTAGGCGGCATACTGGGCGGGCAGGTACTGGCTAACGAGGTTTTCGGGGATCTGGATGCCGCCCAAATTCTCCAGCAGCCGGTCTTTGGCCGCCGCGATAGAGGGGTGCCCCCAGTAGTAGCGCACGCGGTCGCTGTAGCTGAACACCCGCAGCTGGGCCTGGTGCGCCGCGTCGCCGCCGTAGTAATGCTGCCAGTCTTGCGGGTGCTGCAGCATCTCGGATTCGACCACCGCGCGCAGCTGGGAGCGGGCGGCGGCGTCCACCAGTTCATGCTCCACGCATTCCAGGGCGTACAGCGCCTCGCGCAGCGCAAATGTCAGGCCGGGGCCTACCTTGAGGATGGCAAAGCCATCGGCGACCAGTTGCGCCAGCAGGTCGGCACGCTGGTAGTCGGTGGAATGGGCCTCGAACACCAGCTTGGACTGGGCCTTTTGCAGCGCCGACAGCGCGGTGGCCTGCGCGGGCTGGTAGTCCATCACCCGGGTGTGGTCAAACTCCACGCCGGGCTGCACCACCAGGGCAATCACCCGCTGCCATGCATCTTGCAGATGCAGGGCATGGAAGGCGGCCTCGTGCACTTGCAGGGTGTGCTGGGCGGCCTGTGGCGAGGTCACCTGGATATGACTGAGCTCTTCGGTGGCACCGCCGGGCACCGGCACTTCGGTGCCAATCACGTAGACCGCCGCACCGGGAGCCACCGATTCGGCGGCCTGGCACAAGGCCGCAGCCCGGGCTGCCACCACCGCATCGGACAGCACCGCCGGGTCGTCGGCGCAGCGCATGCTGGCATCCAGGTGCAGCTTCTTAAAGCCTGCCCCGGCGTAGGCGCGCAACAGGTCTTTGGCCAAGGCCATGGCCTCGGCGGCGGGTTTATCGCGCCACGGGTTGGGGCCCAGGTGGTCGCCGCCAAAAATCAGTTGCTCTTCGGCAAAGCCCACCTGGCGGGCGATGGCCTGCACGAAGCGCACAAAATCCAGCGGCTGCATGCCGGTGTAACCACCAAACTGGTTGACCTGGTTGCAGGTGGCCTCGATCAATAGCTCGGTGCCATCGTCCTGGGCTTGCAGCAAGGCGGCTTCAATCACCAGGGGGTGTGCCGAGCACACCGAGTAGATGCCACGGGGCTGGCCGGTGTGGCCGGGGGCGGCCAGGTTCTTCAATGTGTTGCGCATGGTGGGGGCTTTCAAGGGCACGGGGCTAAAGCCGCACGCAGTTGTTCAAAGGTGGATGCGCCCTCCATGGGGCCTTGCCGGGTGACGGCCAGGGCACCGGCGGCGTTGGCAAATTGCAGCGCTTGGGCGGGTGCCAGCCCCAGCTTGCGGCAGGCCACAAACGCCCCGCCAAAGCAGTCGCCCGCGCCGGTGGGGTCTACTTCGGTGACGGCCAAAGCGGCTACATCCAGGCGCTGGTCTTTGTCGATATAGCTGGCACCGCCCGCACCGCGTTTGATGACGATTTCTTGCACACCCAAGGCCAGTAGCGCGGGAATGGCCGCTTCTTCGGTGTCGGCATCGACCAGCAAAGTCACTTCATTGCCGCTGGGCAGGAAGATGTCGGTGTGGCGCAAAAAATAGCCCAGCGCTTCGCGCATGGCGCTGGAGCGCAGAATTTCCTTGCGGATATTCGGGTCGAACGAAACCGTGCCGCCCTGGCGCTTGACCTGTTCCACGGCTTTTTTCATGGCCGCGACGATGCCGTCGGAGAACAGCGATGAGCCCATTACGTGGAAGTGCGTGCAGTCGGCCAGCGCCTGGGGTGTAGCGTGTTCCACCCCCAGCCGGGCCGACGCGCTATTGACGATGTTGAACACAAAGTCGCGGTTGCCATCGGCGCGGTAAGTGACGAAGGCGCTGCCGGTGGTTGCGTCGGGCAAAAAGGCGATGTGGGACACATCCACGCCATCGGCCTGCAGCCGTTCGGTGTTGAGGTGGCCAAAGTCGTCTTCGCCCACGCAGCCAATCATGCCGGCCGCGCAGCCCAGCTTGCCGACCTGGTCGATGAAGATGGCCGGTGCGCCGCTGGCGTAGGGCCCGAGCAGCACGCCCGGCTGGCGAAACGACTGGCCTACGTCTTTGGCCATGATTTCGACCAAGATTTCGCCCATGGTGGTGATTTTTGTCATGCTTGGCTCCTGGGCGGCTTAGCTCATCCAGTTGCCGCCGTCGACGTTGAGCGTCTGCGCCGTGATGTAGCGCGACTCGTCGCCCGCGAAGAACACCGCCGCCCCTTCCAGGTCCGACGGGTCGCCCATGCGGCCCAGCGGCACGGCCAAGCCGACCTGGCGCTTCTTTTCGCCCAGCGCCAAGCCCTCGTATTGGGCAAACAGCGCATCCACCTTGCCCCACATGGGCGTGTCGATCACCCCCGGCGCAATGCCATTGACGCGGATGCCGTGGGCGGCCATCGCCAGCGCGGCGCTTTGGGTGTAGCTGATCACGGCCGCTTTGCTGGCGCAGTAATGCGCCACCAGGGCCTCGCCGCGCCGTCCGGCCTGCGAGGCCATATTCACCACCGAACCCGCAATGCCCTGCGCCACCATTTGCCTGAGCACGGCCTGCATCACGAAGAACATGCCTTTGACGTTGACGTTGAACACAAAGTCAAAGTCGGCCGGGCCTTGCTCCAGCAGCGGCCCCATGGTGAAGGTGGCGGCGTTGTTAAACAGCACGTGCACCGGGCCGAACTGGGCGGTGGCGGCCAGCAGCATCGCGTCGATGCTGTGCGGCTGGGACACGTCGGCGGCCACGTAGTGCAGCGCTGCCGGGTAGCGCGCCATCAGTTCCAGCAGCCCTTCGGACGGGCCCTGCGGTAAATCAACCGCTGTGCAATGGGCACCTTCGCGCAAATAGGCCGACAGTACCGACAGGCCAATGCCGCCTGCGACACCGGTGAGCAAGGCATGCCGTCCGGCCAGGCGTTGGGCAGAAACAGGGTTGTGTGTAGATTCTTGGGACATCAATAACTTTCTGGATGGATGGATGTGCGCGTCCATGCGGGCACCTGGTGGGCCCGCATGGCACGGAGTGGCTTACTTGTAGTAGCCAGCCTTCTTCATTTCGCGTTCGGCGGCGATCTGGGCGGCTTTTAATGCCGCGTCCACCGTTTTCTTGCCTGCCAGGGCGGCGCTGATTTCCTGCCCCACCGAGGTGCCGATCGACTGGAACTCCGGGATGCCCACAAACTGAACGCCTTGGTACGGCGACTTGGGCAAGGTTGCGTCGTGCACGTTGACCGATTCAATCGCCTTGAGCTCCATCGCCCCAAATTTGGATACTTTCTGGAACTCGGGGTAGGCGTAGGTGGATTTGCGGTTGCCGGTGGGCACCACAATCCAGCCGTCGGTGTCGGCCACCAGCTTCACGTAGTCCTTGGACGTGGCCCAGTTGATG
>CANFZJ010000098.1 GCA_947451445.1 Comamonadaceae bacterium | reverse complement strand
CCGTCCTCCATGCCGTAAGGTTTACCGTACCAGCCCACCAGCGCCACCGGCAGCCAGCCTTTCACGCCGTCCAGCAGCAGGGTGATCAGGGCGGCAGGCTTGGAGCCCGAGCGCAACACATTCGTCGCGCCGGGGTTTTTGCTGCCAAAGGTACGCGGGTCGTTCAGGCCCATCACGCGGCTGACGATCACCGCAAACGACAACGAGCCCAGCAGGTAGGCGGCCAGGGTGGCGAGAAGGGGGTAGAAGTTTTGCAAAATGTCTCCAGTTGGGGCGGCATTTTGCCAGCCAGCTACAGCGGCAGCGCGCAATCCACGGGTTTTGCGTCGAGCAGCTGCACACACACCTGCGGATCCAGCCCCACCAGGTAGCCGCGCCGCCCGCCGTTGATGGCGATGCGGGGCAATGCGAGGATGGACGCCTCTACATACACCGGCATGGCCTTGCGCGTGGCAAACGGCGAGGTGCCGCCCACCAGGTAGCCGCTGTGCCGGTTGGCCACCTCGGGTTGGCACGGCGCGACCGACTTGCAGCCGATCTGCCGCGCCAGGTTCTTCAACGACACCGAGCGGTTGCCGTGCATCAGCACCAGCAGCGGCTTGGCCCGCTCGTCCTCCATCACCAGGGTTTTGACGACGGTAAACGGGTCCAGCCCCAGCACCTCGGCACTGTGCTGCGCGCCGCCGTGCTCCAGGTAGGCGTAGGGGTGCTCGGTAAAGCTGATTTTGTGGGCCCGCAGCAGCTGGGTGGCGGGCGTCTCGGAAATATGCGCGGGCTTGGCCATTCTGAAAATTTACAAAAAAAAGGCCGTTTGCGTAGATAACACCTGCGCTAGCAGCTATACAAAATATAGCAACCTCATTGCGCCGGGTCGCGCAGCTCCCAGCGGATTTTGTCGATCTCGGCCAGCAATTCGGCAGGCAGCGTGAGGCCCCACAGGTCCAGGCACTCGTCCAGCTGGGCCATCGAGGTGACGCCGATGATGGTGCTGGCTACCTGCCATTTGCTGTGGCAGAAGGCCAGCGCCATCTGGGTGGGCGTCAGGCCGTGGGCACGGGCCAGGGCGTTGTAGCGGCGGGCGGCGTCCAGCGCCTCGGGGCGGCCCCAGCGCTGCTTGCGCACCGACTCAAACTTGGCGATACGCCCCTCGGCAGGAGCGTCCGGCCCGGTGGTGCCCGACGCGTCGTACTTGCCCGTCAACAGGCCAAAACCCAGCGGCGAATAGGCCAGCAGCGACACGCCCAGGCGGTGCAGGGTTTCGTCCAGCCCGTTTTCCAGCGTGCGGTTCACCAGGCAGTACGGGTTTTGCACCGTGGCCACGCGCGGCAGGCCGTGCTGCTCGGCCAGCCGCACAAACTCGTGCACGCCGTACGGGGTTTCGTTGGACAGGCCGATGGCGCGCACCTTGCCCTGCTGGACCAGCGTGGCCAGCGCCTCCAGCTGCTCGTGGATGCTGGACACCGGCAGGTCTTTGGCCGGGTCAAAGTACACCCCGCCAAACGCAGGCACGTGGCGGGCAGGCCAGTGGATCTGGTACAGGTCGATCACCTCGGTGCGCAGCCGGTGCAGGCTGCCGTGGCAGGCGTCGATGATGTCGGCACGGGTCAGGTCGGGGCTGCCGTTGCGGATCCAACCCATGCCGCGTGCCGGGCCCGCCACCTTGGTGGCCAGCACCACTTTGCTGCGCGCGCTGGGGTTGTGGGCCAGCCAGTTACCCAGAATGGTCTCGGTCGCGCCATAGGTTTCGGCCCGGGCGGGCACGGAATACATCTCGGCCGTGTCGATAAAGTTCACCCCGCGCTCCACCGCCCGGTCCAGGATGGCGTGGGCCTGTGCCTCGGCCACCTGCTCGCCAAACGTCATCGTGCCCAGGCAAACGGACGTGACTTGCAGGTCACTTTCACCAAGTTGTATTTTCTTCATAGTAGAAAGTAATAGGACTTACGCAGCGCCCCTTGTGTCGCCCTCTGGGCGCACAGAGGTGCTTGCGTAAGTCCTGGTAAGCAAAATGCAATCCTAACCCGAGTCGTGCAAACGACAGGGGTACCTGCGCACCCTTGGCTAACATCGGGCGATGTACTCCACCCGCCGCCCCGCTAAAAGCCACTTCGTCCCCATCCGTAACCTCTCCCACCACCTGCTGGAATGGGGCCAACCGCAGCCCGGCGTGGCGCCGTTGGTGCTGCTGCACGGCTGGATGGACGTGGCGGCCAGCTACCAGTTCATGGTGGATGCCCTGGCGCAAGACCGCCACATCGTGGCCCCGGACTGGCGCGGTTTTGGACAAACCGGCGGTGGCGGCACAGACACCTTCTGGTTCCCTGACTACCTGGCCGACCTGGACTTTCTGCTCGACCACTACGCCCCCGGCCAGCCGGTGGACCTGGTGGGCCACAGCATGGGCGGCCACATCGCCATGCTGTACACGGGCGTACGCCCCGAGCGCGTGCGCCGCCTGGTGAATCTGGAGGGCTTCGGCCTGCCCGCCACCCGCGCCGCCCAGGCCCCCACCCGCTACGCCCAGTGGATGGACGACCTGCACAGCCTGCACCGGGGCGATGGCGCGCTCAAAACCTATGCCGACCTGGCCGGGGTGGCCCAGCGCCTGGTTAAAACCAACCCCCGCCTGCCGCAGGACAAGGCCGACTGGCTGGCCCAGCACTGGTCCACACTGCAAACCCAGCCCGACGGCAGCCAGCGCTGGCAAATTCTGGGCGACCCGGCCCACAAGCTGCGCGGGGCCCTGCTGTTCCGCGTGGACGAGGTGCTGGCTGTGTACCAGCGCATTACCGCCCCCACCCTGGCGGTAGAGGCCGCCGCCGACAGCCTGGCCCTGCTGTGGCAAGGCAGCTACAGCCGCGAGGAATACCACCAGCGCCTGCAGTCCGTGCCGCACGCCCGCGTGGTGGAGGTGGCCGACGCTGGCCACATGCTGCACCACGACCAGCCCGAGCAGCTGGCCAAACTTATAGAAGAATTCCTGGCCTAGCGCATATTCCACCTGCACAAGCAGCTACACAATTGATAGTAGCCGTGCCGTGCAGGGCAGCCCGCCAGCCGTGAGAAAATAAGCGGTTACGCCATCCGGCCACCCCCATAACTTGCATCGCTTCGGCGGCAGCGCCGCCCCGAAGCGATGCAAGTTACCTCCCAGCCCTTTACCCCCTCTCGAAAGAATCTCATGGACGCAGAACGCATCAACACCATCGGCAACCAACTCAGCTCCCTGAGCGTGCGCACCGAAGATTTACGGAGGTATCTTTGACTACGATGCCAAAGCCGAACGCCTGAGAACCGTCAACGCCAGCCTGGAAGACCCCAGCGTCTGGAACGACCCTAAAAAAGCCCAGGAACTGGGCCGCGAAAAGAAAGCCCTGGACGGCGTCGTCCTGGCGCTGACCCGCCTGGGCACCGAGCTGGCCGACAACAGCGAGCTGTTCGAGATGTCCAAAGACGAAGCCGACTTTGACAGCCTGGAGCACATCGAAACCGAGGCCGCCAAGCTGACCACCGAGGTCGAAGCCCTCGAATTCCGCCGCATGTTCAACAACCCGGCCGACCCCCTGCCCTGCTTCCTGGACATCCAGTCCGGCGCGGGTGGCACCGAGGCCTGCGACTGGGCCAGCATGCTGCTGCGCCAGTACCTGAAGTACGCCGAGCGCAAAGGCTTCACCGCCACGGTCGAAGACATCACCGACGGCGACACCGCGGGCATCAAGGGCGCGACCATCAAGATCGAGGGCGAATACGCCTTTGGCCTGCTGCGGACTGAGACCGGCGTGCACCGCCTGGTGCGCAAGAGCCCGTTCGACTCGTCCGGCGGCCGCCACACCAGCTTTGCCAGCGTGTTTGTGTACCCTGAAATCGACGACTCGATCGAGATCAACATCAACCCCAGCGACGTGCGCACCGACACCTTCCGCGCCAGCGGCGCCGGCGGCCAGCACATCAACAAGACCGACTCGGCGGTGCGCCTGACCCACTTGCCCACCGGCATCGTGGTGCAGTGCCAAGACGGCCGTAGCCAGCACAGCAACCGCGACGTGGCCTGGAAGCGCCTGCGTAGCCGCCTGTACGACTTCGAGCTGCGCAAACAGCAAGAAGCCCAGCAAAAACTGGAAGACACCAAGACCGACGTGGGCTGGGGCCACCAAATCCGCAGCTACGTGCTGGACAACAGCCGCATCAAGGATTTGCGCACCAACGTCGAAGTCTCGGCCACGCAGAAGGTGCTGGACGGGGACTTGGATATCTTCATCGAAGCGTCTCTCAAGCAAGGCGTGTAACCCATGCAAGCGCTCCTCTCGCAGCCCACCCAAGCCATCATCTTCGACATGGACGGCACCATGATCGACTCCATGCCGCACCACGCCTCCACCTGGCAGGACTTTGCCCGCGAACACGGCATCGACATGCCGATTGACGAGCTGATGCGCCGCACCACGGGCCGCACCGGGCTGGAATGCGTTCGCCTGCTGCTGGACCAGCCGGACCTGGATGACGCCCACGCCTGGGCGCTGGTGCACGAGAAAGAGCGCCTGTACCGCGACATCTTCGGCCCTATCTTCAAAGAAGTGGCGGGCTTCAGCGCCTTCCACCAAGCTACCCGGGCGCGTGGCCTGAAGGTGGCCGTGGGTACGGCGGGCGACATCCACAACGTGGAATTTGCGCTGGGCCATTTGAAAATGAGCCCGCCGCCCGACGCCATCGCGCGCGGCGACGAGGGGCTGACCGGCAAGCCCACGCCCGCTATCTTTTTAGCAGCAGCCCAGCGCATCGGCGTGCTGCCCGCGCACTGCATCGTGTTTGAAGATGCACCGTTTGGCATCGAGGCCGCACGCCGGGCGGGCATGCGTGCCGTGGGCATTTGCAGCACCAACACGCCAGAAGAACTGGCCGGGCCGCACGTCATCACCTGCGTGCGCGACTACAACGCACTTTTGCAATCGAACTTTTTGGAGACCCTCCATGTACCGTGAAGGACAGGCGACAGCCATCCACCGGGCGGACTACACCGCGCCCGCTTTCTGGATCGACACGGTGGCGCTGTGCTTCGACCTGGACCCGGCCAAGACCCGCGTGCTCAACAAGATGCGCATGCGCCGCAACCCCGACGTGGCGCCCCAGGCGCTGCGGCTGGACGGCGAAGAGCTTAACCTAGCCCGCGTGCTGGTCAACGGCCAGGGGGCATCCTTCAAGATCGAAGGCAGCCAACTGGTGCTGGAGAACCTGCCAAGCGTTGAAGATGGCGCGTTTGACCTGGAAATCTTCACCACCTGCGCCCCCATCAAAAACACCAAGTTGATGGGCTTGTTCGTCAGCAACGACACCTTTTTCACCCAGTGCGAGGCCGAGGGCTTTCGCCGCATCACCTACTTCCTGGACCGCCCGGACGTGATGGCCACCTACACCGTGACCCTGCGCGCCGACCAGGCCAAGTACCCGGTGCTGCTGTCCAACGGCAACCTGGTGGACTCTGGCCCCCTGGCTGGACCTGACAATGTGGGCCGCCATTTCGCCACCTGGGAAGACCCGTTCCGCAAGCCCTGCTATCTGTTTGCGCTGGTGGCCGGGCAGCTGGTCAGCCGCGAGCAAAGCATCACCGCACGCAACGGCAAAGACCACCTGCTGCAGGTGTTTGTGCGCCCCGGCGACCTGGACAAGACCGAACACGCCATGCATTCGCTGATGGCCTCCATCGCCTGGGACGAAGCCCGCTTCGGCCTGCCGCTGGACCTGGAACGCTTCATGGTCGTCGCCACCAGCGACTTCAACATGGGCGCGATGGAAAACAAGGGCCTGAACATCTTCAACACCAAGTACGTGTTGGCCAACCAGACCACCGCCACCGATGTCGATTACGCCAACATCGAGTCGGTCGTGGGCCACGAATACTTCCACAACTGGAGCGGCAACCGCGTCACCTGCCGTGACTGGTTCCAACTCAGTTTGAAAGAAGGCCTGACCGTCTTCCGCGACCAGGAATTCAGCCAGGACCTGTGCCGCGAGCCATCGGCCAAGGCAGTCAAGCGCATCGAAGACGTGCGCGTGCTGCGCACCGCCCAGTTCCCCGAAGACGCCGGCCCCATGGCCCACCCGGTACGGCCCGACAGCTACATCGAAATCAACAACTTCTACACCGTCACCATCTACGAAAAAGGTGCCGAGGTGGTCCGCATGATGCAAACCCTGGTGGGCCGCGACGGTTTTGCCCAGGGGATGAAACTGTATTTCGACCGCTTCGACGGCCAGGCCGTGACCTGCGACGACTTCGCCCAGGCGATTGCCGACGCCAACCCCGGCTCCGAACTGGCCCGCCTGCTGCCCCAGTTCAAGCGCTGGTACAGCCAGGCCGGCACGCCCCGCGTGCAGGCCACCGGACAGTTTGACGCCGCCGCAGGCAGCTACACGCTGACGCTGGCCCAAAGCTGCGCGCCCACCCACGGCCAAACCGACAAACAGCCGTTTGTCATCCCCGTCGGCCTCGGTTTGCTGTCTGCCGACGGCCAGGAACTGCCGCTGCAGCTGGGCGACCACACCCTACCCGCGCCGTTCAACTTTGTGCTGACACAGGCGTCGGAGACGCTGACCTTCACTGGCCTGACTGCCGAACCCGTGCCCAGCATCTTGCGCGGCTTCAGCGCCCCGGTCACCCTGGCGTTCGACTACACCGACGCCCAGCTGCTCACCCTGCTGGCGCATGACACCGACGCCTTCAACCGCTGGGAAGCCGGGCAGCGGCTGGCGGTGCGGTCCGCTATCACATTGATAGCTAGTGACGCAGATATAACCTGCGCCAAGCCGCTAAATGATGCCTATATTGCTGCCATGCGCGATGTGCTGCGCCACCCGGACCTGGACCCGGCCTTCAAAGAACTGGTGCTGACCCTGCCGTCCGAAACCTATCTGGCCGAACAGCTGGACGTGGTGGACCCGCAACGCATCCACGCCGTGCGCGAAGCCATGCGGGCCCAGCTGGCGCAGGCCCTGGCCAGCGACTGGGCGGAGGTCTACGCCACGCACTGCGACACCGGGGCCTACCAGCCCGACCCACTGTCCAGCGGCCGCCGCGCCCTGTCCGGCATGGCCTTGAGCCAGCTCTGCCTGGCAGCCATTGCCAACGGCGACACAGTGTGGCCCGGCAAGACCTACCAGCGCTTCAAAATTGCGGCCAACATGACCGACCGCTTCAACGCGCTCAACG
The DNA here is from genome assembly GCA_947451445.1 of Comamonadaceae bacterium. Lineage (GTDB taxonomy): Bacteria > Pseudomonadota > Gammaproteobacteria > Burkholderiales > Burkholderiaceae_C > Rhodoferax_B. The sequence continues at coordinate 1,915 of CANFZJ010000098.1, read as the reverse complement.
CCCTGGTCTCCAGCGGCCATCCGCTGGCCGCCCAGGCCCTGCCGTTGTTCCACGCGCTGTTCAAAGACGAAGCCCTGGTGCTGGACAAATGGTTTGCCCTGCAGGCCGGTGCGCCGGACCAGGGTGGCAACATCCTTCCCGCCGTGCGCCAGCTGATGAAGCACGCCGACTTCAGCCTGCGCAACCCGAACCGGGCCCGCAGCGTGGTGTTCAGCTACTGCAGCGCCAACCCCGGCGCATTCCACCGCCGCGACGCCGCAGGCTATGTGTTCTGGAGCGAGCGCGTCATCGAGCTGGACGGCATCAACCCGCAGGTTGCCGCCCGCCTGGCCCGCGCCCTGGACCGCTGGAAGAACCTGGCCGAACCCTACCGCAGCGCCGCCCGCGAGGCCCTGGCCCGCGTCGCCGCTAAAACCGACCTGAGCAACGACGTGCGCGAAGTGGTTTCGCGCGCGCTGGCCGACTAAATACGGAACCCAATATGACCCAAAACATCTCTCTCACCCGCTACCTCGTAGAACAACAACGCGTGGACGGCCTGATCCCGTCACAACTGCGCTTGCTGCTCGAAGTCGTCGCCCGGTCCTGCAAAAGCATCAGCCACGCCGTCAACAAAGGCGCACTGGGTGGCGTGCTGGGCGCGGCCGAATCCGAAAACGTGCAAGGCGAAATCCAGAAAAAGCTGGACATCATCGCCAACGAAGTGCTGATCGAAGCCAACGAATGGGGCGGCCACCTGGCAGCGATGGCATCCGAAGAAATGGAAGACATCTACGTCGTCCCCAACCGCTACCCGCAAGGCGAATACCTGCTGCTGTTTGATCCCCTGGACGGCTCCAGCAACATCGACGTGAATGTCAGCATCGGCACCATCTTCAGCGTGCTGAAAAAGCCCGACGGCGACGCCGCCGTGGGCGAAGCCGACTTCCTGCAGGCCGGCCAACACCAGGTCGCCGCAGGCTACTGCGTCTACGGCCCGCAAACCACCCTGGTGCTCACCGTGGGCAACGGTGTCGCCATGTTCACCCTGGACCGCGAACAGGGCTCGTTCGTGCTGACCCAGGAAAACGTGCAAATCCCCCCCGACACCCAAGAATTTGCCATCAACATGAGCAATATGCGCCACTGGGACACCCCGGTACAGCGCTACGTGGCAGACTGCCTGCAAGGCGCAGACGGCCCGCGCGGCAAAGACTTCAACATGCGCTGGATCGCCAGCATGGTGGCCGACGTGCACCGTATCCTCACCCGTGGCGGCGTCTTCCTCTACCCCTGGGACAAACGCGAACCCGGCAAACCCGGCAAACTGCGCCTGATGTACGAAGCCAACCCCATGGGCTGGCTGATCGAACAAGCTGGCGGTGCTGCTACCACCGGCACCCAACGCATCCTGGACCTCACCCCCAGCAAGCTACACGAGCGCGTCAGCGTGATCCTCGGATCAAAAAATGAAGTAGCGCATATTGGCAGCTACTTCTCCAAGCTATAATTGAAGGCTTATGTGCCGGTGTAGCTCAGTCGGTAGAGCAGCTCATTCGTAATGAGAAGGTCGGGTGTTCGATTCATCTCTCCGGCACCACATATTGCAAAAAGCCCGCCAGGTCAAACTGGCGGGCTTTTTTGTGTGACCCAAGATCTAGACACTAATTCAGCAGACAAGGCTATAATCGTAGGCTTTACTGAATTTTGGCAACTCTTTTACGGGGCGCCCAGGCTTGGTAAATTACTTTACCGCCACCGCAATCGGTGGCGAGGTGCGGCGAAAGCCGTTAATTGACCGCGACAGCAGCGCTGTGGCGGTTTTGATTGGAGTGTCCTCATGGCACGCGTATGCGAAGTAACGGGCAAAGGCCCGATGGTTGGGAACAACGTCTCCCACGCCAACAACAAAACCAAACGTCGGTTCCTGCCGAAT
>CANFZJ010000097.1 GCA_947451445.1 Comamonadaceae bacterium | reverse complement strand
GCCCTGAGCACCGCACAGGTGGGTGCTCTGACCACAGCCCAAGTGCAACAAGGCCTGACCACGGCCCAAGTCGCGGCGCTGACCACCACCCAAGTCCAGCAAGGCTTGACCACGGATGACATCGTGGCACTGACTACCGCCCAAGTGCAGGCCATCGGCACGGCACAGGTGGCGGCACTCACCACGCAACAGGTCACGGCACTGGAAACGTTGGATGTGGCCGCTTTGAAGACCTCGCAACTGGCTGCCATGGGAACGACGCAACTGGCTGCGTTGACCACCGACCAGATCGTGGCGCTGACGACGGCCCAGGTACAGAGTTTGGGGACGGCCCAAGTAGCCGCTCTGGATACCGCCCAGATAGCGGCCCTGGAAACCCGCGACCTTGCGGCCTTGCGGACCAACCAGATTGCGGCTCTGAAGACCAGCCAGATTGCAGCCTTGACCACTGACCAGGTGCAGCAGGGCCTGACGACTGCACAAGTGGCAGTCTTGACGACCACGCAGGTGCAAAGTTTGACCACGGACGATGTCGTCGCGTTGACCACCGCCCAGGTACAGCAAGGCTTGACAACAGCCCAGGTGCTGGCACTCACCACCAGCCAAGTGGCTGCGCTGGAAACGGCCGATGTCGCGGCCTTGAGTACCCGCCAGGTGACCGCGTTGACGACAGCCCAGGTGGCCGCCTTGACGACGGACCAAGTGCAAACGGGTTTGACCACGGCACAAATCGCGGTCTTGAAAACCAGCCAGGTGGTGGCGTTGACAACCAATAACTTGGTGGCCCTCACTACCAACCAGGTGTTTGCATTAACGACGACGCAGATTGAGGCCATGACGACCACGCAGACGTCGTCCTTCACGACGGACCAATTCCCCTACCTGCATCTGGGAACGCCAATCGTGCTGGACCTGAACGGCGACGGCATCAGCACCAGCAACATTTCGGCTGGCACGCAGTTCGATATTTTTGGTGTAGACCAAAAAGTGAATACCGGCTGGGTCACGGGCGGTGATGGCTTGTTGGTCATGGACCGCAACCATGACGGCTCGATCAACGGCGGTGGCGAACTGTTTGGCGTGGGCACCACCTTGGCCAATGGCCAGCACGCAAGCGATGGCTACATGGCCATGGCGGAGCTCGACAGCAACGGCGACGGCGTCTTGACCAGTGCCGATGCTGGCTTCTCCGACCTGCAAGTGTGGGTGGATGGCAATGGAGATGGCGTCAGTGATGCAGGCGAACTGAAGAGCCTGGCCTCACTGGGCATTACCCAGCTGGACTTGCATGCCCAGACATCGAGTGCGACCGACAATGGCAACTTGGTGGGCTTGGTGTCGAACTACACGACAGCGGATGGCGCGACCCATGCCATGGCCGATGTCTGGTTCCAGACCAGCAACCCGGCTGCGACGGCGACCACCCCTGCCAGTACGGAATCCGCCACGGTGGTGACCCAGGCGGTATCGGTAACGGCTGCGACGGCTCTGGTTGCCGCTGGCGCGGATGGCACGGCGGCCACTGCGGTTGCATCGCTCACTCCTGCGGCTGTGGTGGAGGCGGCGCTGACCCGTGTGGCCCCCGCCACGCCCAACGCGGCACCAGACCTGCGCTCGCAAGTCGGTAGTTTGGCGGACGCCCTGGCGGCATTCAACAGCAGCAGCGGCACGGCCACCGTAACCACGACGGCGCCCCAGTTGACCGCGGCGGCCGCCGCCGGTGCGGTACTGCCCAGCACGAATGCGGATTTGGCGGGCATGGTGAGCGCCCTGCGGCAGTTTGATGCGAATGGGCAGGCGTTGACCTCGGCAGCCACCTCCTCCGGCGCCACCCCGGTGTCGCTGAACACCACCACGACCCTGAAAATGCCGACCGATATACTCGCCACGGGCAAGTAGAACGGGCAGGACTTACGCAAGTCCCCTGTGCGCCCAGAGGGTGACACAGGGGCGCTGCGTAAGTCCTAACGGACTTGCACAGCGCTGGACTGGTAGGCTTTTGCCCATCGCCCGGCGCTGCGAAAGCGGCTGCCAGTGGATACAGCGAACGATGCACGGACGGACACAGATGGCGGCTTTTGAGGGCTTTGGGGCGACGGTGGGCCAGGCATGGCAGGGCACACTGTCCTTCTCGGACGTGCTGAACGCGGCTGCGCAGCTGGAGTCGGAGGGTTTTTTACCCTTGTCGGCGGTGCTGTACCAAACGTGGCTGGCCCGCACCACTTCTGCCTACGCGCACGCCGCCTACTTCAACCTAGGGGCCACGCTGACCAATCTGGGCGACCTGGCGGGGGCCGAAGCCGCTTACCGGGCGGCCTTGGCGCTGTCTGCAGACTTCGTTCCGCCACGGCTCAACCTGGGCTTGCTGCACGAACGCAGTGGCCGTTTTGATGATGCCATCGCCGAATGGACCTGGATCGCCCAAAACGCCCGGCGTGACGAGGCTGGGCGCGCCATGGTGCTGCTGGCACTGAACCACCTGGGCCGGCTGCTAGAAACGCGCAAACAATTCTCCCAAGCCCTGGACTTCCTGACCGAAAGCCTGCGGCTGGACCCCGCACAGCCCGATGTGCTGCACCACTGGGTGTTTTTACGGCAAAAGCAATGCGCCTGGCCGGTCTACCAAAGCCTGCCCGGCGTCAGCCCGCAGGCCATGCAGGCCGCCACCTCCGCGCTGGCGATGATCAGCATTTCGGACGATCCGGCGGCGCAACTGGCGGCGGCGCGGCAGTTTGTCGACAAAAAGCTGACCTCGAATCTGCCGCAACTCAGCAGCAGCGCAGGCTACGGCCACCGCAAAATCCGTATCGCCTACTGCTCGTCCGACTTTTGCCTGCACCCCGTGTCCTTGCTCACCGTGCAGCTGTTTGAGCTGCACGACCGGCAGCAGTTTGAGGTGTATGGCTTCAGCTGGAGCCCCGACGATGGCTCGGCCCTGCGCCAGCGGGTCATTGCGGGCATGGACCACTTTTTCCCCATCCACCACCTCAGCGATGTCCAGGCTGCAGAGCTGATCCGCGCACACGAGATCGACATTCTGGTGGACCTGCAGGGCCAAACCGCCGGGGCGCGGGCCGACATACTGGGCTACCGCCCCGCGCCGGTCCAGATCACCTACCTGGGCCTGCCTGCCACCACCGGCCTGCCGTCCATTGACTATGTGATTGCCGACCGGTTCCTGATTCCGCCCGATGCGGCCCCGTTTTATTCTGAAAAACCGCTGTACATGCCCCACGTGTACCAGGTGAGCGACCGGCTGCGGCAGTCTGCCGCCATCCCCACGCGCAGCAGCTGCGGTCTGCCGGACGACGGGTTTGTTTTCTGCTCGTTCAACAACAGCTTCAAATACACCCCCGAGGTGTTCGGGGCCTGGCTGCGGATACTGCAGCGCACACCGGGCAGCGTGCTCTGGTTGTTGGCAGACAACCCCTGGGCCGAGGCTAATCTGCGCCGCGAGGCCGCGCAGCAAGGGGTGGCGGCCGAGCGGCTGATTTTTGCCGGGCGGGTGGCCCCCGACAATTACCTGGCGCGCTACGGCGTGGCCGACCTGTTTCTGGACACCTTTCCGTTCAACGCCGGGACCACCGCCAACGACTGCCTGTGGATGGGCTGTCCGCTGCTGACCCTGACGGGCCGCTCCTTTGCCTCGCGCATGGCCGGGGCTCTGCTGACTGCGGCAGAACTGCCAGAGCTGATCACCACGACCCTGGCCGACTACGAAGAAGCCGCCGTGGCCCTGGCCCAGAACCCGGCCCGCTGTGGCCAGCTGCGGCAGCACCTGCACGCTGTGCGAGAGCACGGGGCCTTGTTTGATACGCCGCGTTTTGTCCGCGACCTGGAAGCGCGCTTGCGTGGGTTGGTGTCGGCCGGTTAATCGGGTTTTGTATGTTTTAGGCCGTTGGCGCAGGTGGGGTGTGCACAGGCAGCTATTTTTTTGATAGTGATAGTGGCCCGGCTGCTGCGCAGTGCCGGTTACCAAAACGGTACGAGCAGAGGCGGCGAACGGCGAAGAGGCCGACATTCGGTGGACAATCCGGCGGTGGAAAAATCAAGCCCTAGCCTTACCAGCGTGCTCCAGGCGGAGATCGCGCAACACATCCAGTCGTCCGGCGGCTGGCTCCCTTTTGACCAGTTCATGGCCCTGGCCCTGTACCAACCCGGCCTGGGCTATTACGCCAACGACCGGCCCAAGTTCGGCACCATGCCGACCACCGAACAAGACGGCCAGCGCGTCGAGGGCAGTGACTTTGTCACCGCGCCCGAAATGACCCCGCTGTTCGGCCAGGCCCTGGCCGCCCAGGTCGCCCAGGCGCTGCAGGTCACCGGCACGCACGAGGTGTGGGAGTTCGGCGCGGGCTCCGGCGCGCTGGCGCTGCAGCTGCTGCAGGCGCTGGGCGACCAGGTGCAGCGTTACTGCATCGTCGATCTGTCCGGCAGCCTGCGCGCACGCCAGCAACTGCGCCTGCAAGACTATGCCGACAAGGTGTGCTGGGTCAATGAACTGCCTACCCAGATACAGGCCGTGGTGGTCGGTAACGAGGTGCTGGACGCCATGCCGGTGCAGCTGCTGGTGCGCCAAAGCGGCGTTTGGCACGAGCGGGGCGTGGTAGTGCAGGGCGACACCTTCGCCTGGCAAGACCGGTTAACCGACCTGCGCCCGCCCACCGAGATTCCCGGCCCGCACGACTACCTGACCGAAATTCACCCCCAGGCCGACGCTTTCATCCGCACACTGGCCGACCGCCTGACACGTGGCGCCGCCTTCTTTCTGGACTACGGTTTCCCCGAGTCCGAGTACTACCACCCGCAGCGCAGCATGGGCACGGTGATGTGCCACCTGGCCCACCGCAGCGACCCCGACCCGCTGGACCAGGTGGGCCGCAAAGACATCACCGCCCACGTCAACTTCACCAGCATCGCCCTGGCCGGGCAAGACGGTGCGCCCAGCCTGTGCGTGCTGGGGTACACCAGCCAGGCCCGGTTTTTGTTGAACTGTGGTTTGCTATTAATAATGGAGCATGCTACGCAGGTAGAACGTGCACAAGCGCTCAAATTGGTCAATGAACACGAAATGGGCGAACTGTTCAAGGTGATCGCCTTTGGCGCAGGCCCGGAATGGGAGCCGATGGGCTTCACCCACGGTGACCGGAGCCATGTACTTTGACGAATACCCCCAGTCTTGCCCACTGCGTGTGGCAGCGCCAACCCCCTTGCAGGGGGCAACACCAGTGGCCCGGCAAAGCCGGTTCCACGGTGTTTCTGGAAGGGGGCGTTCTTTTTTGCCCTAACGGCTCATTTCAACCATGACGCGTTGGTTATTAGTCATCTTCCTAGCCCTGATGCTGCTCAACTGGTTTTCCCCGTTGTTGCAACGCTTTGGCTTCGGCAAACTGCCGGGTGACTTGCGTTTTCGCCTCTTCGGGCGCAATTTCTTTATTCCCCTCACCACCACCATCGTGCTGAGCCTGGTGGCCAGCCTGGTTGCCAAATTTATCTAACGAGACGAGAGACAAATCCCATGAAAGCATGCATCGACATCGGCGGCACCAAGGTCGCCGTCAGCCTGGCCGTGGGCAACGACCCCGTCACCGACCTGCCCATCCTGCAGGCCCGCCGCACCGAGCCCACCGCCAAAACCGGCACCAACGACGCGCTGGCGGTGCAAATCATCCGCATGCTGGACGAGGCCTGTGCCGAGCTGGGTGTGGACCCGGCGTTGGTGCAAGAGGCGGGCGTGTCGTCCGCAGGCCCCTTCATCATCCGCGACGGCCTGATCGAGCTGGCCGGGCCGAATATCTGCGGCGGCATGGCCGGCCCGGCACGCGGCCTGCCCAACGACTGGACGACCGCCTTGCTGGAAGCGCCGCTCAAGCAACGCTTTGCCCGCGTGCGCATTGAAAACGACTGTGTGGCCGCGCTGGAAGCCGAACGCCGTTGGGGCGCGCTCAAAGGCGAAAGCCACTGCGCTTACGTCACCTGGAGCACCGGCATCGGTATGGGCGTGTGCGTGGACAACCATGTGCTGCGCGGCAAAAACGGCAACGCGGGCCATGGTGGACACAGCTTTGTGTCCGACAACGACAACGCCCTGTGCGGCTGCGGCAACGTGGGCGATGTGGAGGGTCTGGTGGCAGGCAACGCCATCGCCCGCCGCTTTGGGCAGGAAGCGCCGGAGCTCTTCCAAGCCGCCCGCGCCGGTGACGCCGACGCTTTGGCCAAGGTAGACGACCTGTGTCGCGTCATGGGCCGCGCCCTGTTCAACCTGGTGGCCGTGCTGGATTTACAGCGCATCAGCCTGGGCGGCAGCGTGTTTTGGCACAACCGCGACTTTCTGTTGCCCCGTTTGCAAGCCCATATTGACAGCAAATTACCCGCATTAACTGCGGGGGTTTTACTGGTCCCCGCCGGATTGGCCGACAAAGTGGGCGATTACGCAGCAGTCGCCCTCGCCTGATAGTCGGGTAATCGATACTATTGCCCGCAGCGTATGTTTATATTGGCTATTTTTGGGGCTGATATTGACCCCGCCATCCGGTAAAAATGGATGGGCTGAGGTTTGCTACGATTTTTAATACGGTATGCAGCTTTGTTTTATTTTGCGGCATATAATCGGCACCTGTTAATAACTTCAATGTATTCGGGAACCAAAAATGTCATCTTACAAAGAACTTCTGCAGCAGCGCGAACTCCTTGAAGCCCAAATCAGCGAAGCCCGCACCCGCGAAAACGCTTCCGCTATTGAAAAGGTCAAGGCATTGGTGGCTGATTTTGGTTTAACCGTGGATGACATTTTCTCCACCGGTAAAGTCGCCAAGGTAAAGAGCGCCAACAAAGTGGCTCCTAAATTCCGCAACCCGGCTACCGGTGACACCTGGACCGGCCGCGGCAAGCCACCAAAGTGGATCCAGGACCAAGAGCGCAGCCAGTTCCTGATTGCCTAATGGATATTTACCTGGTACTGGTTTCTACCAGTACCAGGTAAAGTTTTTAAAAGCCCGGTCATTTGATCGGGCTTTTTGCATTGGGGTGCAGGGTGGGTTGGCAGGCATCAATCTGTCGCAGTTTATGCATCAATTGGTTCGGCAATGTGCGATAGCCTTGTGCACCGTATTCACTCTAAAAACCGCAATTTCCCAGGAGTGCCAGCGGTAGCTCCTGGGGAATTGCGATTTTTAGGTTCATCTCTGTTTACTATTTGGAGATTCCATGGCGCAGCTGTACATCGGCAATAAAAATTACTCCTCTTGGTCCATGCGCCCCTGGGTGCTGCTGAAGCAAGCCGGTATTCCATTTGAAGAAGTCATCGTCCGGTTTGACTCCTTTGCCGCTGACTCCCGGTTTAAAGCGGCGGTGAATGCGGTGAATCCGGTCGGTAAAGTACCCGTGTGGGTCGATGGCGACTTGGCGGTATGGGACACCCTGGCCATCGCCGAAACCCTGGCCGAACAATTTCCCGGCAAAAATCTGTGGCCGAGCGACCCTGCCGCCCGCGCCCGTGCCCGCAGCGTGTGCGCCGAAATGCACGCCGGCTTTAGTGCGCTGCGCAGCCATTGCCCGATGAACATCGAGGCCCACCTGCCCCAGGTGGGCGAACGTATCTGGCGCGACCAGTCCGCCGTGCGTGCCGACGTGGCCCGGCTGGTGCAGATGTGGACTGCGCTGCTGGAGACGCACGGCGGCCCGCTGCTGTTTGGCGACTTCTCTATCGCCGACGCCTATTTCGCCCCCATCTGCATGCGTCTGACCACCTACGCCCTGCCGCTGCCCGTCCACATCCAGGCTTACGTGGACCGCGTGACCGCCTTGCCCGGCGTACAGGCCTGGATCGCCGATGCGTTGGCCGAGGCAGACTTTCTGGACTTTGAAGAACCCTACCGGGTCGCAAGGACGTAAATGCAGGTTTATCTGGTCGGCGGCGCAGTCCGCGATGCCTTGCTGGGCCGCAGCGGCGGTGACCGGGACTGGGTCGTCGTTGGGGCCACGCCCGACGCCTTGCTGGCCCAGGGCTACCAGCCGGTGGGCAAAGACTTCCCCGTCTTCTTGCACCCGCGCAGCCGCGAGGAATACGCCCTGGCCCGCACCGAGCGCAAAACCGCGCCCGGCTACCGGGGCTTTGCCATCCACGCCGCGCCCGACGTGACGCTGGAGCAAGACCTGGCCCGGCGCGATCTCACTATTAATTCAATAGCTGCTCCTGCAGATGCTACCTGCGCTGGAGGCCAATTTGATATAAGTTTTCAAACGCTCGTAGACCCTTACGGTGGCCAGCAAGACCTGCGCGACAAGGTGCTGCGCCACGTCACCAACGCCTTTCGCGAAGACCCGGTGCGCATCCTGCGTGTGGCCCGCTTTGCCGCCCGCTTCAGCGACTTCAGCGTGGCCCCCGAGACGCTGGTGTTGATGCGCGAGATGGTGGCCGCCGGTGAGGTCGATGCCCTGGTGCCCGAGCGCGTCTGGCAAGAGCTGGCCAGTGGCCTGATGGAGGCGCAGCCGTCGCGCATATTCGCGGTGCTGCATGACTGTGGTGCCCTGGCGCGGCTGCTGCCCGAGGTGAATGCTCTGTGGGACGAGTCCCTGGCGCGGGTGCTGGATGGGGCTGCACAGTGGCAAGCCCCGCTACCCGTGCGCTTTGCCTGCCTGGCCATGCACAGTGCCCACCTGCTCAAAGGTATGTGCCAGCGCCTGCGCGTGCCCACCGACTGCCGCGACCTGGCCGACGTGGTGGCCCGTGAGCACGGCAACATTCACCAGGGGCTGGATTTGGGGGCCGCAGCCAGCTTGCGGCTACTGGAGCGTTGCGACGCTTTGCGCAAACCCCAGCGCTTTGCCGATGTCTTGTGGGCCTGCGAATGCGACGCACGCGGCAGGGGAGGGCTGCAAGGTGCTGCTTACCCGCCGCGACCCCATTGGCTCAAGGCCTTGGCGGCCGCCCAGTCGGTGGCGACAGAGGGCATTGCCCTGGCAGCCCAGGCGCGCGGCGTGCAAGGCAAGGACATCGGCGCGCTGGTGCACGCTGCGCGGGTGGACGCGTTGACGCAAAGCGGGATGGCCGGGTAACGATGCCTCGCCATGCCCGCGCCGGCGGGCATGGCGGGACGTTTTTGGAATGGGGGGGTCAGTCAGGCACGGGGGGG
>CANFZJ010000096.1 GCA_947451445.1 Comamonadaceae bacterium | reverse complement strand
TGTTCATGGCGAAGTACACGCCGGGTTCGATGATGGACGCGGCCACCAGCGCCATGATGGCGACAAACGACTCCATCAGCATCGCGCCGTAACCGATGAAACGGGCGTGGGATTCGTTCTCCAGCAGCTTGGGCGTGGTGCCCGACGCAATCAGCGCGTGAAAGCCGGACACCGCGCCGCAGGCGATGGTGATGAACAGGAAGGGAAACAGGCTGCCCGCCCAGACCGGGCCGCTGCCGTCCACAAAGCGGGTGATGGCGGGCATTTTCAGGTCGGGGGCAATCACCACGATGCCGATGGCCAGCGCCACAATCGCGCCGATCTTCAAAAAGGTGGACAGGTAGTCGCGCGGGGCCAGCAGCAGCCACACCGGCAGCATGGACGCCACAAAGCCGTAGCCGATCAGCATCCAGGTGAGCTGCTTGCCGTCAAAGGTAAACAGCGGAGCCCATTCCGGGCTGGCCGCCACCTGGCCGCCGACCACGATAGAGGCGATCAGCAGCACAAAGCCGATGACCGACACCTCGCCGATCTTGCCGGGGCGGATATAGCGGGTGTAGATGCCCATGAACAGCGCCAACGGAATGGTGGCGCCCACGGTGAACGTACCCCAGGGGCTGTCGGCCAGCGCCTTGACCACGATCAACGCCAGCACGGCCAGGATGATCACCATGATCATGAAAGTGCCAAACAGGGCGATCACGCCGGGAATGGGCCCCAGCTCGGACTTGATCAAATCGCCCAAGGAACGGCCGTCGCGCCGGGTGGAGATGAATAGCACCAAGAAGTCTTGCACCGCCCCCGCAAACACCACGCCCGCCAAAATCCACAGCATGCCCGGCAAATAGCCCATCTGCGCGGCCAGCACCGGGCCGACCAGCGGGCCCGCGCCTGCAATCGCCGCAAAATGGTGGCCAAACAGCACGTACTTGTTGGTGGGCACATAGTCCAACCCGTCGTTGTGGCGCAGGGCCGGGGTCTGCCGCGTGGGGTCCAGCGACACCACCTTGTTGGCAATGAACAGGCTGTAGTAGCGGTAGGCGATCAGGTAGACCGCCAGGGCCGCGACGACGACCCACAGCGCGTTGACGGTTTCGCCCCGGTGCAGGGCAATGGTGGCCAGAGCGCCTGCGCCTGCCAGGGCGACCAGCGCCCATACGCCGTGGCGGCTGAGTTTTTGGGAGAGGGTTTGCATAGTCTCTTGGGTGTTTTTAGGGAAAAGCCCAGTGTGCGGGTTGCTCCACGGCAGCGCATTGGTGTGTGTGCAGAGCCGGCCCTGTGTGAATACGTACTGGTTTTCCCGCAGGCGGTGGTGCGCCAAAATCGCCCTATGGGCACTTCTAGAAATTCAATTTTCGGGATGCAGAGTGAGGCGCCCGGAGCGCAGAACACCGGAGTGCACTCCAGTGCACGAGGATTTCGAGCACCGCGCAACGAAGCTATGCGCCCGACAATTGGATTTATAGGAGTGCCCCTATGGGATTACAAGGTTTGCGCTTACGTTCGATGGTGCTGCTGCTGGCGGCGATACCGCTGGTGCTGGCCATTGCCGCCGTGGTCTGGCTGGTGCGCCAGCAGTCCGAGCAGTTGGCCCAGGCCCAGATGGCGGCGATGCAGCCGATTTTGTTGCAGGCCCGCAAGGACGAGCTGAAGCACTTTGTGCAGGTGGGGCGGCAAGCCGTGTCGCGCCTGTATCTCAGCACCGGCAATGATCCGGCGGCCCAGCGCCAGGCGCTGGAGCTGCTGCGCCGCATGGACTTTGGCAACGACAACTATTTCTTTGTCTACGACCTCCAAGGCAACAGCCTGATGCACCCGCGCCTGGCCGAAATTGAGGGCAGTAGCCAGTGGCTGCGGCGCGACAGCACCGGTGCGCCCATCATCCAGCAGCTACTGCACCAGGCTCGCGCAGGCGGTGGTTTTGTGGACTACCTGTGGAACCGCCCCTCCACCGGGCGCGAAGAGCGCAAATTGAGCTACGTGGAACTGGTACCCGAATGGGGCTGGATGGTCGGCACCGGCCTGTACATGGACCATCTGCAAGAGGCGCAGGCGCTGATCGCCCGCTCCACCGCCACGGCCGTGCAGCAAACCCGCAACCAGATTCTGCTGATCGCGCTGGCGGCGCTGTTGCTGGTGGCGGCGGGCGGGCTGGCCTTGAATATGTACGAGCAGCGCGCTGCCGACGGCAAGCTGCGCGCCATGGCCCAGCAGGTAGTGCATTCGCAGGAAGACGAGCGCACCCGCGTGGCCCGTGAGCTGCACGACGGCATCAGCCAGCTGCTGGTGTCGGTCAAGTTCGTCTGCGAGTCGGCCCTGGTGCAGGTAGAACGCGGCAATGCAGATGCGGCCCAGACGCTGCGCCACGGCATTGGCCTGGTGCAGGGCGTGGTGCGCGACGTGCGCCGTATCTCGCACGACCTGCGCCCCACCTTGCTGGACGACCTGGGGCTGGCCAGCGCCATCGAGCAGACCGCCGGGGAGTTTGGTGCGCGCACCGGCGTGACGGTGGAGGCCCGGGTAGACCCGCTGCCCACCCTTCCCGATGCGGTGGCTACCGCCGTCTTCCGCGTCGCCCAGGAGGCGCTGGGCAATGTGGAAAAGCACGCCCAGGCCCGGCAGGTGTGGCTGCAGCTGCTGCACAGCAACGCCGGGCTGACCCTGCTGCTGCGCGACGACGGCTGCGGCTTTGACGTGCCCGCCACCCTGCGCCAGGTGCGCGCCGGGCTGGGCCTGACCAATATGCGCGAACGCATCGAAATGCTGGGCGGCCGCTTTACCCTGGAGTCGGCGCCGGGCACCACCCAACTGACCGTCTGGCTCCCCCCAACTCTCTTGAAAACATGACGCCTATTCGCCTATTGATCGTGGACGACCACCCCATCGTGCGGCACAGCCTGATCAGCCTGCTGGCCGCCATGGGCCTGCCGATGGAGGTGGTCGCCGAGGCTGGCAATGCCGAAGAGGCTTTGGCATTGGCCGAGCAAACCCAGCCCGACATCGTGCTGACCGACCTGCAAATGCGGCCCACCAGCGGCATCGCGCTGATCCGCCAACTCAGCCAGCGCCAGCCGCGCATCCGCTACGTGGTGTTTACCGCGTCCACGCAAGAAGAAAACATGCTGCAAGCCTTTGACGCGGGGGCACAGGGCTACGTGCTCAAGGAGTCAGAGGCGGCCGAACTGGTCCACGCCATCGAAGCCGTCATGCGCGGTGCCACCCACTACCCCGCAGGCCTGAAGCGCGCGCTGGACCGCCGCCAGCAGCAGCCCACACTGACCACCCGCGAGGCCGAGGTGCTGGCCCTGGTGGCCCAGGGCCTGACCAGCAAGGCGATTGCCCGCGATTTGGGCATAGACCCCCGCACCGTAGACGCCCACCGGGCCAACATCCGCCAGCGTTTCGGTTTGGACAGCAGCGCGGCTCTGCTGCGCTTTGCGCTGGAACAAGGTAAAAACTAATTTGCTATCTAAATAATAGCTATTGGTGCAGGTGGAATGTGCGTTAGAGGCATATTTGGCACATAAAAAAGCCACCTTGCGGTGGCTTTTGGTGTCGTCGCAAGAAGCGATTACTTCAGGTGCTTGCCGATCAGGCCAGCCATTTCGAACATGGTCACTTCGGCCTTGCCGAATACAGCCTTGAGCTTGGCGTCGGACAGGATGTTGCGCTTGTTGGCGGGGTTTTGCAGGTTGTTCTTCTTGATGTAGACCCACAGTTGCTTGACCACTTCGGTGCGTGGCAGGGCAGCGGTGCCGACCACGGCAGCCAGCTCTTTGCTGGGGGTCAGGGTCTTCATGAAGGCGGCGTTCACAGCGCGCTTGGGGGCTGCGGCTTCAGCGGCCACTTTTTTGGCGGCTGGAGCGGCTTTGGCTGCTGGTGCAGCTTTGGTCACGGGAGCGGCAGTCTTTGCCGGGGCTTTTTTCGCAGTTGCCATGATGGACAGTCCTTGTTGGAGTTACGTAATCACCAGCGAAAAACAGCTTCTCCACCGGCAGACCGTCATGCTACTGGAGAAAAAACCGGTTTCCGCAGCGACGCGAACATTTTTCGCATGCAAAAGATGTTTTTCCGGCTCAGGAGGCCGTGTTTTGCGGTTTGCGCCGCATTTGCCCTGCCAGCAGAATGAAAACCACCCCCAACAGCACCACGCCACAGGCCAGCCATTCACTGGGCGTGACCACCTCGTGGGCCAGCACGACGCCTAAAAACAGCGCGATCAGTGGATTCACAAACGCGTAGCTGGTGGCCAGCGCGGGAGCGGCGTGGGCCAGCAGGTACAGGTAGGCGCTGAAAGCCACCAGCGATCCCGCCAGCACCAGGTACATCCAGGCGATGCTGGCCGCAGGGGTGGGCGGCCATTGGGCTTGCTCTCCCAGCAGCAGAGAGACCAGCAGTAAAAAAGCGCCGCCGCACAGCATTTGGCTGGCAAAGCCGACCGGGCCTTTGGCCAGCGGTAGCCGGGTGGTGGACAACACCGAGCCCAGCGACCAGGTCAGGCAGGCCCCGCTGATGCAGGCCAGCCCGATGGGGGACGCCGTAAAGCTGGCCCCCTGCACCAGCAGGCCCACGCCCAGCAAGCCGGTGGCCATGCCCAGCAGCTCCAGCCGGGTTGGGCGCTGGCCGAACAACAGGCCCCAGCCGCAGGTCAGCATGGGCACCACGGCGATGAAGGTGGCGATCAAGCCCGAGCCAATATGCAGCGACGCCTGCGCCGTCAGCCCCATGCCACCGCCCAGCATCAGCACGCCGGTCGCCAAGGCGTTGCGCCACGCGGTACGGCTCGGCATGGGCTTTTGGCGCACCACCAGCCACAGCATCAGCAAGCCCCCTGCCGCCAGAAAGCGCGAGCCCATCTGAAAGTAGGGCGGAAAGCTTTGCAGCGCGTAATGGATCACCAGGTAGGTGGAGCCCCAGATCAAATAACAGGCCAGCAGGGCAGGCAGCAGCAGTGCGTCGCGGCGGGGGAGAGAGGTGGTTTGCATGTTTTCATGTTAGGCAGACTTTGGCCGGTGGGCCATGCGCTAATCTTGGTAAATTGGCGGTATTGCCTGTACTTTCTTGTAAAAAAACCATGCCCACCGAAGTTTCTGAATTTGACGCCTGCGACGACCGCATCCTGGCCGAGCTGCAGCGTGACGCCCGCATCACCATGGCCGAGCTGGGGCGGCGCGTGCACCTGAGCCAGCCCGCCGTGACCGAGCGGGTCCGCAAGCTGGAGAGCAGCGGCGTCATCAAAGGCTACCGTGCCGAGCTGGACCTGACCAAACTGGGCTACGGCATCCGCGCCATCATCCGGGTGGCACGGGCCGAATACGCGCGCGTGGTCAAGCTGATCGAACAAACCCCGGAGGTCATCAACGCCTACAACGTGACCGGTGAAGACAGCTGGGTGCTGGAGATCGCGGTGATCGACGTGCGCCACCTGGACGTGGTGGTCAGCAAGTTCTGCCTCCTCAGCCCCACGTCTACCTCCATCGTGCTGAACGCGCCGCGCGAAAATGCACCGATGCTGCCTGCCCAGCGGGAGCGGGCAGCTAATTCCACCCTGAAAGCGAGTAAAAAATGACCCCCTCTTTTGCCACCTGCGACCTGTGCGACGTGCATAAAAACGATAGGACCGGCGCGTTTCGCGTGCTGCCGCCGGTGTTTCGCGACTTTGGCGCAGCGCGCAGCTTCAGCGGACCGGTGTTCACCGTGCAGTGCTTTGAAGACAACTCTCTCGTCAAGGCCGCTGTGGACAGCCCAGGCCAGGGCCGGGTGCTGGTGGTGGACGGCGGTGGTTCACTGCGCCGGGCCTTGCTGGGCGGTAACCTGGGTGCGGCGGCGGTTAAAAACGGCTGGGCGGGTATCGTCATTGACGGCTGCGTGCGCGACGTGGCCGAGCTGGCCGCCATGCCCATCGGCATCCGCGCCCTGGCCGCCATGCCACTGCCCACGGAGAAGCGCAACCAGGGCCAGAGCAATGTAGCGGTGCACATCCAGGGCGTGTGGGTGATGCCCGGCGAATGGTTGTATGCCGACGAAGACGGCATGGTGGTGGGAACTAAAGCGCTGGTGCCAATGAATGCTATATAAAAAGTAGCTGCCTGCGCCCGTGGAATATGCGCTAGCGGCCTATTTTTATATAAATCGTCAGGGGAGTCGAAAACCCAGCAGCGCCTCGTGCATCCAGTCGATGAAGACCCGGGTGCGGGTGGGCAACAGCCGGGCGTGGGGTACCAACAGGCTCAAGGGGCGGGGTGGCGACTCGAACGCTTCCAGCAGGATTTGCAGCCGCTGGTCCGCCAGATACGGTGCCACCTGGTACGACAAAAACATGCCCACGCCCACGCCTGCCACGCAGGCCTCCACGGCGGGGGCGATCTGGTTGAAGTCCAGGTTGCCACTCACGCTGATGCTGAATGGGCGGCCCTTGTCGATGAACGGCCCCCAGCTGGGGTTGTGGCCGGTGCGGCGCACGCAGTTGGCCTGCAGCAAATCCTTGGGGTGCTGGGGCATCCCGGCGCGCGCCAGGTAGGCCGGGCTGGCCACCACCACGCGGCGGATGTGGCCCACGGTGTGCGCCACCAGGCTGGAGTCCTCCAGCGGGCCGATGCGGATGCCCACGTCAATGCCTTCCTCCAGCAGGTTCACCACCCGGTCGTACAGCAGCAGGCTGCAGCGCATTTGCGGGTAGCGCTGCACAAAGCGCGTTACTGCCGGGGCCACGTGCATCTGGCCAAACTGCACCGGCGCGGTGATGGTCAGCTGGCCTGCGGGCTCGCGGGCATCGGCCTTTAGCGCGGCCTCGGCTTCTTGCAGGCTGCCCAGCAGCTGGCGGCAACTGTCCAGGTGGCGGCGCCCCTCTTCGGTGAGGGCGATGCGGCGGGTGGTGCGGTGGAACAGGCGCACGCCCAGGTCGGCCTCCAGTGCGGCCAGCGTGCGCACCACGGCGGGCAGGGATGCATCCAGCGCCAACGCCGCCGCCGTCAGGCTGCCCTGGTCGGCAATCTGCACAAAGGTCTGCATGGCTTTGAGTTTGTCCATGCAGGGGATATTAATCCGTTATGTGGAGTAGTTAAATGCGTTCTATGCCATTTATCTCTATGGGTGGATTAAACACAATGGGCTCCTCCGCTACTTATTTGGAAACCACACCATGCCTATCCAGCTCTACCGCCACGCCGTCTCCGGCCACAGCCACCGCGTGCAGCTCATGCTGTCGCTGCTCAAGCAGCCCTGCGAACTGGTCAACATCGACCTGCTGGCCGGGGCCCACAAAGCGCCAGCCTTTCTGGCCCTGAACGCCTTCGGCCAGGTGCCGGTGCTGCAAGACGGCGATGTCACCCTGGCCGATTCCAACGCCATCCTGGTCTACCTGGCTAGCCGCTATGCCCCGCCTGGTGCGTGGCTGCCCACCGCGCCCGTGGCGGCTGCGCAGGTGCAGCGCTGGCTGTCGGTGGCGGCGGGGCCACTGGCCTTTGGTCCGGCAGCGGCGCGGCTGATCCAGCTGTTCAAGCTGCCCACCGACCCCAAAGACGCGATGGCAAGGGCCACCCAGTTGTTGGGCGTGATGGACGCGCATCTGCAGCAGTCGGACTACCTGGTGGGCAGCACGCCGACCATCGCCGACATTGCCAACTACAGCTACACCGCCCATGCGCCCGAGGGCGGGGTGTCGCTGGCGCCGTACCCCCATGTGCGCGCCTGGCTGGCCCGCATCGAAGCCTTGCCGGGCTTTGTGCCCATGGTGCGCACCGCCATCGGGTTGCAGGCATGACCACCACCTTCCACGCCGGGGAGCGCGCCCTGCAGCAGCGCGCGGGTGTGGCCGAGCGCATGGCCGAGGTGGGGCCGCGCGTGATCCGCAGCTTCATGCCCGACCAGCACCGCGACTTCTTTGCCCAGCTGCCGTTTGTGGTGCTGGGCAGCCTGGACGCGCGGGGCCAGCCCTGGGCCTCGGTGCTGGCCCAGCCGCCGGGCTTCGTCCAGTCGCCCGATGCCACGCGGCTGCGGCTGCGGGCCTTGCCTGCGGCATCCGACCCGCTGGCGGCCAACCTGGCCGAGGGGGCGCCTATCGGCCTGCTGGGCATAGAGCCGCACACCCGGCGGCGCAACCGCGTGAATGGCCGGGTGACGGCGCTGGACGGCAGCGGCTTTGGCGTGGCCGTGGAGCAGAGCTTTGGCAACTGCCCCAAGTACATCCAGGCCCGTGAGCCGGTGTATGCCGAACCTGCGACGATATCGGCCCCTGCCATTGTCGGCACGCAGCTCGACGCCGTCGCCCTGCGCCTGGTGCAGGCGGCCGACACCTTCTTCATTGCCAGCGCCCACCCCGACGCGGGGCATGGCCCTATCGCATCGCAGGGCGTGGACGTTTCGCACCGGGGCGGTAAACCCGGCTTTGTGCGCGTGGATGTGGATGCGGTAGGCCAGCAGTGGCTGACCGTACCGGACCTGCTGGGCAACTACTTTTTCAACACCCTGGGCAATCTGGCGGTGCAGCCGCAGGCGGGCCTGCTGTTTATCGACTTTGCGCATGGCGACCTGCTACACGTGGCGGTGCGTTCCGAAATCATCTGGGACGGCCCGGAGCTGTCCCGCTACGCCGGTGCCCAGCGGCTGCTGCGGCTGCAGGTGCAGCATGTGTGGCACCGACCAGCGGCCCTGGCGTTGCGCTGGCGAGATCTGGGCAAGGCGCAGTTGTCGCCCGCGCTAGCGGCTACGGGGGCGTGGTGATGGTGCAGGCTTGCCTGCGCGACGGCAGCGTGGAGTATGGCCTTATGTTTTTGATAGCTGCTTGCGCAGGCTGTATCTACGCTAAAGGCCTAAAAAGCTTAAAAATTTAGAGGGGCAAAAAGGCCAAAAATGCGTCCAGCAGGCGCTGCACATCCGCCTGCGTGGTGGCGGGTGAGACCAGCAGCATGCTGTGGAACGGTGTCAACAGCACACCCCGGTTCAGCATGTACAGGTGCAGCAGCGACTCCAGCGCGGCGTTGCTGCTGCGGCGCACATCGGCGGCGTTGCGGGGCGGCTGGGCAGTGCAGAGCAGTTCCATGCGGGCACCGAGTTGGGTCACGCTCCAGTCCAGCCCGTGGTGCCGAATGCGGTCGCGTAAACCTTGGGCCAGCTGGTCGGCCAGCACCAGCGTGGGGGCGTAGGTGGCGGGTGTGTGCAAATGGGTCAGCGCGGCGTGCAGGGCGGCCAGGGTCAGCGCGTTGCCCGCCAGCGTGGTGCCGATGCCGCTGTGGCCC
>CANFZJ010000095.1 GCA_947451445.1 Comamonadaceae bacterium | reverse complement strand
GTTGACGAGGATGGACACGCCCTGGCCCGCAGCCGGTACACCCACCTGCCCTGCCAGCAGCACGGCGCCGTCGTCGTCCAGCAGCTGGTAGCTGCCGGTGCCGCCTGCCACCAGGGTCAGGTCGTCGTCCAGCAAGGGCGCGGGTACGTCAAACGCCGACACCACAATTTGCTCGCCACCCCAGGCGAACTGGCCCAGGCCCGCCAGGGGTGCGGCCAGGCCGTCGCCCTTGTAGCGGCGCGCAATGGCGCGGCCCAGCAGGGGCATGTGGCGCGGCTTGGCCACGATGTCCAGGTTCAGCTTGCTGACGGCACGGCCGAGCACCATGCGGGAGTTGAGGATTTCGAGCTCGGCAGCGACCGAGGTGGAGTCGCCCAGCAGGGGGTCGAGGTCTTTGAGTGCGGACAGGCCGCCTTTGGCTTTTTCGTCCACCTGCAGCACGGCGTCTGCCTTGTAGACCGGGGTGGTGACGAACACCGCCACGATGCCCATGGCCACGGCCAGCGCCGTGACCGCCAGGATGAACCACTTGTATTCGAGCACGGTGGCGATGATTTCGCCAAAGTTGAAGTCTTCGTCGTCTTCTGGGCGGTTGCCGGGGATGGTGCTGGCGGGTCTTAGCGGGTCTTGTTCCATGAATCGTCCAAAAAGGGGGCGGGCTCCACCAGCGGCAGCGGCAGGGTGGGTGCGGTACTGGTTTACGGCTGGCGGCCACCAAACAGCGGGTATTGCGTCTGGCTGATGGTGTTGAGCAAGGTTGCGGTGGGCAGGATGTTGGTGATGACGCGGTTCCAGCGGGCGATGCTGGCCACGTCTACGTAGACGATGTCGCGCGGGCGCAGGGGGAAGCGGTCGGCCAGCAGCAGTGCGTCGGGGGAGCTGGCGTTCAGGTGGAACAGCTCGGGGGTGTCGGCGTTGCCGCGCATGACGTAGATCCAGCCGGGGTTGCTGGTGAGTTCGTTGACCCAACCGGCGTCGGACAGCACCTCGGCCAGGGTGGAGCGGCGCTTGTTCATGACGTAAGAGCCGGGTTTGGAGATTTCACCCAGCACAAAGATTTTGTTTTGCTGGCGGTCGGGTACGTTGACCACGTCGCCGGGCTCCAGGCGGATGTTTTGCCAGGTGGCGCCGTTTTCATACAGGGCCTGCAGGTCTACCCGGTAGGTGGTGCCCGCGCGGGTGAGCAAGATGCGGGACGGGTCGGCCTCGGTGGTGACGCCGCCTGCGCGGTTGACGGCCTCCAGCATGGTCATGGCGATGTCGTTGATTTCGAGCAGACCGGCCACTTTGACCTCGCCCACCACGTAGATGCGTTTGCTGCGAAAGCCGTTGACGCGCACGTCGAGCTGCACCTTTTCAATATAGGCAGCGAGCTTTTTGGACAGGATGGTGCGGATTTGCGGCGGGGTGAGGCCGTTGACCAGTACTTCGCCCACGTAGGGGTAGAAGATTTTGCCGTCTTCGTTGACCAAAGTGCCAGATTCGTTGGCAGAACGGTACTGGCCAGCGGGGGTGGTGAGCTCAGGGTGGTCCCACACGGTGATGGTGAGCACGTCGCCCGGGCCTACGCGGTAGTCTTGCGGCTGGTAGCTGGGAACGGCTGCGGCCTGGTTTTGCGAGGTGTTGACGGCCTGGGCCGATTCAGCGGCCAGGGCCTTGGTTTGCGCAATGATGAGTTCGGCGGTAATGGCCTGCACGGCCACGTTGGCGGGTACGGCTTCTTCACCGCCCTGCTTGACGGGCAGCTTGACGGCCGACTGCTGGCGCATATTGCCCGCCGAGCTGCCCGGTGCCACAGAGCCCAAACTACCGCAGCCCGACAGCAGCACGGCCATTGCCAGCGCCAGCCCGTACCGCAGCCCACGTGGCAACGCCAACGGCGCGGCGGCAGTGGAGATATTGAAATGCCCATGCAGGCAAGGGGTAAAGAAACGAGAGCTGGATTCGATCATTATGAAAATGCTGCGCTGCACCAATGGCTAAAGCTTTCGCATGCTAGCACGCGTTTTCACGGTGCTATTCGCCTGCGGGGCATTGAAATAACTTGAAACAAAATGCGGCCGAAGGTGTGCGGCCACCCACTACATACCTAGTGCGCCGTATTAATACGCGGCCTTGGCGACATTCCATACGGCCGGGTCACGCCATGCGCCGTATGGCAATACAAGCAATCAGCGCCAGGCCCGCAAACCAGGTCAGGCCGGCGCTGTGGTCGTCGGAGGTGGCCAGGCCGTTGTCGGTGGACGGTGCTGCTGCCGCGTTGGCCAGCGGGGGGTGGGTGAGGTTGACGGGGGTTGTCCGGTCGGTGGACGGGGGGTTGCCGTTTGCATTGAACTGCAACACGATGGCGCTACGGACCACCGGGTCTTGGTTACCGGCATGTACCGCCGCTGTAACCGCAAGGGATAAATAAAGGCCCACAAATATATAACGCAGTTTATGCATATGCCCTCCCTAAGTCCAAAATTATGAAGGATTTAAAGCAAAATCCAGGCCAACATGTTGGTATTATTTTGGATTCAGTGAAAATACTTAGTAAAATCAATATGCTGCAGTGCAATACACTGTTTGCAGCAAACTATGGCGCCGGGTCGATTGCGCCAGTTTTGTAAATTTTCCCGACACTTCCACACGATGGCCGTGATGTAACTGCGACAAACAACAGGTAACAGAACCCCTCTGATCCTGCCTATTTGCAGATGCCATTGCAGCCCACCTTTTTGTCCATGATCAACATAATCGACAAACCCAACCACTTTCTTGGCAAGAGCTTTACCTTGGCGGGAGCGATCGAGGCGCTGGCGGACCCGCTGGTGGTGGTGGCTGTGTTGGTGGCCTGCATGCTGGGCTTTAACCATGCGTTTGAGCGGCATTACCTGGTGCTGGGGATCATTGCCTTTTCGCTCAGTTTTCCGGGCAATGTGGGTTTGCACGAAACGCCTCGGCGCATGGTGCGCAAGGTGCTGACCAACTGGCTGGTGTTTTTGGGCATTTTGGGCAGCTTTGGCGTGGTGACGGGCTACACCGCCAGCTTCACCCGGCCGCTGCTGCTGACCTGGGCCGCAGTCACGCCATTGGCCCAGATGGGCTGCCACTTTTTGCTGCGCTGGGGTGTGCCCAAGATGATGGCCATGGGCGCAAGCCAGCGGCGGGTGGTGATTGCGGGGGTGAACGAGGTGGGCCTGCAGTTGCTGCACCAGTTTGAGAAAAACCCGTACCTGAACACCCGGGTGCTGGGTTTTTTTGACGACCGCAACTCGGACCGCATGCGCGAACTGGGTTCACGGCCCATGCTGGGGCCGATGTCGGGGCTGGTGGATTTTTTGCAGGGCAACCATGTGGACGCGTTGTACCTGGCGCTGCCGATGGCTGCGCAGCCACGTATTTTGTCGGTGCTGGACGAGCTGAAGGACACCACGGTGTCGATCTACTTTGTGCCCGATATTTTCATGACCGACCTGATCCAGGGGCGGCTGGACAGCGTGGGGCCCATGCCGGTGATGGCGGTGTGTGAAACGCCGTTCAACGGCATCAGCGGGATGGTGAAGCGGGCGTCGGACATCTTGATTGCGCTGGTGATCATGCTGCTGGCGTCGCCGGTGATGCTGGCGCTGGCGCTGGCCGTGAAGCTGACCTCGCCCGGCCCGGTGATCTTCAAGCAGCGCCGCTACGGGCTGGATGGCAAGGAGATTCTGGTCTACAAGTTTCGCTCGATGAGCAGCACGGACAACGGCTCGGTGGTGAAGCAGGCGACCAAGAACGACAGCCGCATCACGCCGCTGGGCGCGGTTTTGCGCAAGACCTCGCTGGACGAGCTGCCGCAGTTTTACAACGTGCTGCAGGGCCGCATGAGCATCGTGGGGCCGCGCCCGCACGCGGTGGCGCACAACGAGACCTACCGCAAGCTGGTCAAGGGCTACATGGTGCGGCACAAGGTGAAGCCGGGCATTACCGGCTGGGCACAGGTGAGCGGCTACCGGGGCGAGACCGACACCATCGACAAGATGGAAAAGCGCATCGAGTTCGACCTGGAGTACCTGCGCAACTGGTCGCTGGGGTTTGACCTGTGGATCATCGTCAAAACCGTGCTGGTGGTGCTGAACGACAAAAAGGCGTATTGACCAGCCCGCTATCTTTTAAATAGCTGCCAGCGCACACCACACATGCGCTGGCGGCTTTTTTATTGCCTAGCGGTGCGGATGTTGGCGGGTAGCGCGCCGGGGTGGCTGGTGCGGAAGGGGTTGATGTCCAGTCCGCCGCGCCGGGTGTAGCGGGCGTAGACGGTGAGCTGGATGGGCTGGCAGCGGGTCCAGATGTCCATGAAGATGCGCTCCACGCACTGCTCGTGAAACTCGTTGTGGTTGCGAAAGCTGACCAGGTATTTGAGCAGCCCCGGCTGGTCGATCTGCGGGCCGCTGTAGGCAATTTGCACGCTGGCCCAGTCGGGCTGGCCGGTGACCAGGCAGTTGCTTTTGAGCAGGTTGCTGGTCAGCACCTCGGACACCGGGGCCTCGCCCTGAGCGGCGCGCAGCAGCGTGGCGTCGGGGCTGTACTGGTCAAAGTCCATGTCCAGGCGGTCCAGGTTCAGGCCGTCCAGCTCGTGCACCGGCTCCTGGTCGAACAGCTCGGGCAGCAGGATGCGCACGCCCAGGGTGGACGGTGTGGGGCTGCCGCGCCAGGCGGCTTCGCTCAGGTCGGCGCGCAGGCGGGCCTGCACCATGGTGGCGTCGGCAAAGCGGGTGTTGTTGAAGCTGTTCAGGTACAGCTTGAACGACTTGCTTTCAATGATATTGGGCGTCTCGCAGGGCACGGTGATGTGGGCCAGCGCGACCTGGGGCTTGCCGCGCAGGTTCAGCCAGCTGAGTTCAAACGCAGTCCACAGGTCGGCCCCGAAAAATGGAGTGGCCCGCTGGCCAGCCGCATCGCCCAGGCCGATTTCAGCCCGCTTGCCCGCGCGGGGTATGGGGAACAGCAGCGACGCGTCGTACTGGTCCACGTAGGCCGAGGTTTTGCCCAGCTGGGATTGTTCAGGGGTATTGGACATGTTTGCTATACCTTTCATAGCTACCTGCGCAGGTTCTATATGCGCCAGAGGATTATTTCATTAAATAATATGCCCGCCATTCCCGCGCAGGCGGGAATCCAGTACGGGGCTTAGTTAAATTCGCGTTCGCGCAGCCACTTGGTGGCGATCCACTTCTCCCCGGCCAGCACGGGCGCGCCGCCGTGCAGGGTGCGGGTGCTGGGGTGGGCGCGGTCGTAGCTGAAGAACACGGCGTTGCCGCGCTGGGGGGCGACTTGCAGGTGCGCGTCGGGGAAGGTGGTGGCGCCGCCTTGTTCGGGGGACTTTAGGTACATGATCAGCGTGCCCACACGCTGGCCGCCGCGCTTGAGGATGGTGGGCGTGCCGGGCTCGGCGGGGTCGAAATAGTCGTAATGCGGCTTGTACTGCGCGCCGGGCTGGTAGCGCAACACCTGCAGGCCTTCGCCGTTTTGCGCAGGCCAGTGCAGCAGGCGGGCGATACGGGCCTCGATGCGCTGCACCAGCGGGTTGTCGCCCCGGGTGAAAAACATGCCGTCGCTGGTGCGGTCCACGTGCACTTCTTCGCCGCCGCTCTGGGTTTCTACGGTGAGCGAGCGGCTCAGGCGCGGCGCGGCCAGTGCGACCAGGGCGTCGCATTCGTCACCACTGAGCAGGTTGCCGAACACCACCAACTGCGGGTTGCGCAGCACGGACAGCACCTGCACCTGGCGGTCGCCCGCGTCCAGCCAGAGGGGGTCGCCGTGCAGCGCGGGGCCGGGCACGGGCACGGCGGCGGGCAGCGTTTGGCGGGTCTGCAGGTGGGTGGTCAGCGTGCTTTCCAGGGTGGCGATGGCTACGTCTTCGCTCCAGCCCGAGGCGCGCATGGAGGCCAGCACGGCGTCGGGCGCAAACCCGGCCTCGGCCTGGTCGATGATCCACTGGCGCAGGGCGGGGGTGGCGGTTTGGGCGGTTTGAGGCATGGGCTTAGACCTGGACGACTGCGGCACGGCGGAACACCAGCCTATCGACCTGCGACACCGCCGCGTCGAACGCGTAGCCTTCGAGGTTGAAGCCCTGCAGCTGCTGCGGCAGAGTGAGGCGGTGCTGGGCGGCATAGCGGGCCATAAGCCCCCGGGCGCGCTTGGCCATGAAGCTGATGATTTTGTACTGGCCGTTGTCGCGCAGTTCTTCAAACACGCATTCGACGACGCGGGCCTTGAGGGCCTTGCGGTCTACCGCCTTGAAATACTCTTGGGAGGCCAGGTTGACCACGACGGGGCTGGCGTCGGCCTGCAGGCGCTGGTTCAGGTAGTCGGCGATCTGCGTACCCCAAAACTTGTACAGCGTGGCACCCTGCGGGTTGGGCAGGCGGGTGCCCATCTCCAGCCGGTAGGGCTGCATCCAGTCCAGCGGACGCAGCACGCCGTACAGGCCGCTGAGGATGGCCAGGTGGTCTTGCGTCCAGGCCAGCGCGTCGGACGCCAGGCTGGCGGCGTCCAGCCCGCCGTACACATCGCCGTTGAAGGCCAGCACGGCCTGTTTGCTGTTTTTGGCGGTGAAGGTGGGCCGCCAGGCCTGGTAGCGGGCCACGTTGAGCCCGGCCAGCGCGTCGCTGAGGTGCATCAGCGCCGAGATTTGCAGCGGCGACTGGTCGCGCAGCAGCGCAATCAGGGCCGACGCCTGCGGCGTAAACAGGGGTTGGGTGTGCGGCAGGTGGTGGGCCGGAGTTTCGAAGTCCAGGGCCTTGGCGGGGGAAATGACAAACAGCATGTGCCCATTATCGGGGGCTAGACGGTGGCGACTGGCACGTCGTATACCCCTTTACAGAGGTCGGGTTTTGGGTTCTGGATCACACAAATTCTCCCATTTTGCGGGCGATAATTTATTTTGTAAATTCAATTTGTATACAACTAAAACCAACAGGAAACTCCATCCTTTTATGCAAAAAATCTTGTGGTCTGGCTTGCTGGTATGTGTACTGGCAGCGTGTGGGGGTGGCGGTGGCAGCTCTAGCGAAGGTAGCAGCACGGTGGTAGCGGCCGAGGGCCCTACCGGAGCGTCGGCCTCCAGCTTGGCCAATATTTGCACCCCGACCGCCGAAAAGAGCTGGGTGCGCAATTACATGGACGAGGTGTACCTTTGGTACAACGAAATCACCAACGTACCGCAGGCCAGCTACAGCAACGCCATCGACTATTTCTACGCACTGCGGGTGCCCGCCCGCGACCACTTCAGCTTTGCCTTGACGTCAGCGGAAAGCGCCCTGAACAAGGCCGGATCCGACATAGGCTACGGGGCCCGCTTCATGCGTGCCAGCGACAACCGGATACGCGTTGGTTTTGTGGAGTCCAACTCTCCGGCGGCGCAAAACCTGCTGGTACGCGGCAGCACCATTGAAACCATTGACGGCTTACCCGCCGCCACCATGGACAACAAGGCACTCAACGCGGCGCTATACCCCTCCACCAGCGGCGAAAGCCACCGCTTCACAGTGACCGACCCCGCCACACTGCTACAGCGCAGCGTGTTGATGAGCGCAGTCGTCGTCGTCACCGCCCCGGTGCTGCAAAACCAGGTGCTGCAGCTATCCAATGGCAAGAAACTGGGTTACATGGTGTTCAACGAACACACCACCAGTGCCGAAGCCCCGCTGATCGCCGCGTTCACCCAGTTCGCCAGCGCACAGGTGAACGACCTGGTGCTGGACATTCGCTACAACGGCGGCGGCTACCTCTACATTGCCAGCGAAGTGGCGCAGATGATTGCGGGCAACCGCGTACAAGGCCAGGTGTTTGACACACTGGTCTTCAACGCCAAGCAGCAGGTCTATGCCACCCAGGCCAACAGCCAAATCCCTTTTTACAACACCAGCACCAACAACCAGCGCCTGCCCACGCTGGGCCTGGCCCGCGTGTTTGTGCTGACCGGCCCCGGCACCTGCTCGGCCAGCGAGGCCATCATTAACGGGCTGGCGCCATTTGTGCAGGTCATCACCATCGGCGGCACCTCCTGCGGCAAACCCTATGGCTTTAGCGAGAAGGACAACTGCAGCAGCGCCTACTTTGCGATCTCGTTCAAGGGGCAGAACGCGGTAGGCACGGTGGTGGACACCAACGGCCTGGCACCCCAGTGCAGTGCCGCCGACGACCTGGAGCACGCCCTCGGTGATCCGGCCGAGCGCTTGCTGCAAACAGCCATTGGCTACCAAAGCACCGGCGCTTGCCCCGCCACCACGCGGTCGGCGTCGGCCCACGACGTACTGCACGAGGTGTACCGTACACCCTGGCGCAACAACCAGCTGTTGAAGAACTAGCTCGCCGCCCTGCGCTGGCGTTTGTTGTCAAACATCAGCACGTCGGCCTGGGACAACAGGGTTTCGACCGACTCCCGGCCTTCCGGCGGCGCGACCACGATGCCGTAACTACAGGCGATGGTGTAGCCGGTGTGGGTCAGCCGGTTGCGCCGTGCCAGGGCTGCTACCAGCCGCTCCACAATGCTGTGGGCTTGCGCGCTGGGGCAGTCGTACAGCAGCACCACGAACTCGTCGCCGCCCAGGCGGGCCAGGACATCGGCATCGCGAAAGCTGCGCCGCATTTGGTCGGCAAATGCGATCAAGGCCCGGTCGCCCTCGGCATGGCCAAAGTTGTCGTTGATGGACTTGAACTGGTCCAGGTCAAAAAACACCAGGCAACAGGGGGCCGATTTGCGCGAGGCCAGGTGCAAGGCGTGCCCGGCCAGTGCCAAAAAGCCGCGCCGGTTCTGCAGCCGGGTCAGATCGTCCACGGTGGCCATCTGGTAGTTGGCTATTTCTTGCTCGGTAATGCCGGCCAGGTCGCCCAGCAGTTGCAGGTCTTCATCGCTAAACACCTTGGGCTGGGTGTCAAAGATGCACAGCGTGCCCAGCTTGACGCCATTCGGGGCCTTGAGCGGCCAGCCTGCGTAAAAACGGATAAAAGGCGAACTGGTGACCAGCGGGTTGTCAAAAAACCGCGCATCCTCTTGCGCATCGGGCACCACCAGCGCCGATTCGCTCAAGATGGCGTGGCCGCAAAACGAGATGTCGCGCGAGGTTTCGGTGGCATCCAGGCCCTGCGCCGACTTGAACCACTGGCGGTCTGCATCCACCAGGCTGACCAGGGCCGTGGAGACGCCAAACATGCGCTGGGCGATGCGGGTCAGGCGGTCAAACCGCTCTTCGCGCGGGGTGTCGAGCAGATGCAGGGACTGCAAGGTGGCCAGGCGCACAGGCTCGTCTAGGGGGGTGGCGGGCGGAGTCATAGAACAATCCTTTCACCGAGAGAGCCTGGACACAGTGTGGGGAT
>CANFZJ010000094.1 GCA_947451445.1 Comamonadaceae bacterium | reverse complement strand
GCAGGCACGCATGGACAACCTGCTGTCGGCCTTCTACACCAAGGACAAGGTCGATGCCGTGCTGTCGCCCTATGACGGCATCTCCATCGGCATCCTGTCCTCGCTCAAGGGCGTGGGCTACTGCACCAAGGCCCAGCCTTGCCCTGTCGTAAGCGGCCAAGATGCGGAAGTGCCTTCGGTCAAGTCCATCTTGCGTGGCGAGCAGTACTCGACCATCTTCAAGGACACCCGTGAGTTGGCCAAGGTGACCGCCAACATGGTGGACGCTACCTTGTCGGGCAAGACCCCTGAAATCAACGACACCAAGACCTACAACAACGGCGTGAAAGTGGTGCCTGCGTACCTGCTCAAGCCCGTGGCTGTGGATGCATCGAACTGGAACCCGATCCTGATCGGCAGCGGCTACTACAAAGAGTCGCAGGTCAAGTAATTCTGCGGGGAAAAAATGGTCCTGCGCCCCCTAGGGTGCAGGACCATTTTCCATATGAGATTTGAATCTGCTTTCAACTGAAGGGACAGGCGTTGAAAACGATCCTAGAGATGCACGACATCCGCAAGACATTCCCCGGAGTGGTTGCGTTGAACCAAGTCAACCTGCGCGTTAGCGCCGGTGAAATACATGCCGTAGTGGGTGAAAACGGAGCCGGAAAATCGACCTTGATGAAGGTCTTGTCTGGCGTGTACCCGTTTGGTGAATACAGCGGCGAGATCCGGTACCTGGGCGAGGAGCGTCGTTTCAAGGGTATCCACGACAGCGAGCAGCAAGGCATCATCATCATCCACCAAGAACTGGCACTGGTGCCCCTGTTGTCAATTGCCGAAAACATCTTTTTGGGCAACGAAACGGCGCACAACGGCGTGATTGACTGGATGGCCGCGCACAGCCAGACCCAGGCCTTGCTGAAAAAAGTCGGCCTGCACGAATCCCCGGAAACGCTGATTACCAATATCGGCGTGGGCAAACAGCAGCTGGTGGAGATTGCCAAGGCCTTGTCCAAAGAAGTCAAGCTGCTGATTCTGGACGAGCCCACCGCCAGCCTGAACGAAACCGACAGCGACGCATTGCTGAACTTGCTGCTGGAGCTCAAGGCCCAGGGCATTGCCTGCATCTTGATTTCGCACAAGTTGAATGAAATTTCCAAGGTGGCTGACTCCATCACCATCTTGCGCGACGGCACGACGGTGGAGACGCTGGACTGCCGTGCCGAGAGCATCAGCGAAGACCGCGTGATCCGTGGCATGGTGGGCCGGGAGATGGCCGACCGCTATCCCAAGCGCACTCCGCAGATTGGCGAAACCGTATTCGAGTTGCGCGACTGGCGTGCCTACCACCCGCAGCACGCAGACCGCGAAGTCGTCAAGAACATCAGCCTGACCGTCAAGCGCGGCGAAATCGTCGGCATTGCCGGTTTGATGGGCGCTGGCCGAACCGAGCTGGCCATGAGCGTTTTTGGCCGCTCCTGGGGTCAGCGTATCAGCGGCAAAGCCCTGTTGCACGGCAAAGAAATTGACGTGTCCACGGTACAAAAAGCCGTTGGCCACGGTCTGGCCTATGTCACGGAAGACCGTAAGGGCAACGGCCTTGTGTTGAGTGAAAACATCCAGTGGAACACCTCTCTGGCGAACCTGGACGGTGTATCGAAGGGGGGGGTGATTGATGAAGGCCGCGAGTTTGCGGTGGCACAGAGTTACCGCGAAAAAATGCGTACCCGCTGCTCGGGTGTGGACCAGAAGGTCGTCAATCTCTCGGGCGGCAACCAGCAAAAAGTGGTTTTGAGCAAATGGCTGTTTACCAACCCCGAAGTGCTGATCCTGGATGAACCCACGCGTGGTATCGACGTGGGGGCTAAGTTTGAAATTTATACCTTGATTGCCCAACTGGCCGCCGAGGGCAAGTGCGTGATCGTGATATCTAGCGAGATGCCCGAACTGCTGGGCCTGTCGGACCGTATTTACGTCATGAACGAAGGGCGCTTTGTCGCCGAGATGCCTACCGCCGAGGCCAGCCAAGAAAAAATCATGCGCGCCATCGTCAGCGCCAATTAAAAGAAGCTTTTGAATCATGGAAAAAACATCCACCCCCACCGCACCTGCCGCCAAGTCCGGTATCAGCTTCCTGAAGAACAACCTGCGCGAATATGGCATGTTGATCTCTCTGGTGGCGATCATGGCCTTCTTCCAGTACATGACCGACGGCACCTTGATGCAGCCGCTCAATCTGACCAATCTGGTACTGCAAAACAGTTACATCGTCATCATGGCGCTGGGCATGCTGCTGGTGATTGTGGCCGGGCACATCGACCTGTCCGTTGGTTCGGTCGTGGGCTTTGTTGGCGCGCTGGCCGCCGTGCTGATGGTCAATTACGAGTGGCATTACCTGCCCACCGCGCTGGTGTGTCTGGTGGTGGGCGGCATCATTGGTGCGGCGCAGGGTTACTTTGTGGCTTTCTTTCGCATTCCGTCGTTCATCGTCACCCTGGCCGGCATGCTGGTCTTCAAGGGTCTGGCACTGGCGCTGCTGCAAGGGCAGTCGGTAGGGCCGTTTCCAGAAACTTTCCAGAGCCTTAGCTCGGGCTTCATACCTGACGTGTTCAGCGGCGAAACCTTGCGCATGACCTCGCTGCTGCTGGGCGTAGCAGTGGCCTTGATTTTGGTAGTGGGCGGCATGCGTGGCCGTGCCAACCAGCAAAAGCACGGCATTGCTGCAGAACCTGCCGCTATTTTTTGGGCCAAGATGGCGATTTTTTCGGCCATCCTGGTGTCGTTTTGCTACCTGCTGGCATCCTACAAAGGCTTGCCGAACGTGCTGATCGTGATGGCGCTGCTAATTGCGGTGTTTGACTTTGTGACCAGCCGCACCACCATTGGCCGACGCATCTACGCCCTGGGTGGCAATGAAAAGGCGGCCAAGCTGTCCGGCATCAAAACCGAGCGCTTGGCTTTCTACACCTTCATCAATATGGGCGTACTGGCTGCGCTGGCTGGGCTGGTGTTTGCCGCGCGCTTGAATACCGCGACCCCCAAGGCCGGGCTGGGTTTTGAGCTGGACGTGATTGCCGCCTGCTTCATCGGCGGTGCATCGGCTTCGGGCGGCGTGGGCAAGGTGATGGGGGCGGTGATTGGTGCCTTCATCATGGGCGTGATGAACAACGGCATGTCCATCATGGGCATCGGCATCGACTACCAGCAAATCATCAAGGGCCTGGTCTTGCTGGCCGCTGTTTTTGTAGATGTGTACAACAAAAACAAGGGATGAGTTCCGCCCACGTTCAGCCCGTGCTGGAGCTCACGGGTATCGACAAACAGTTTGCCGGTAACCCCGTGCTGCGCGGGGTACAGCTGCGGCTGTACCCCGGTGAGATCCATGCACTGATGGGGCAGAACGGGGCAGGCAAATCGACCTTGATCAAGGTGTTGACGGGGGTACTGGAGTCCAGTGGCGGGCAGATGCAGCTGGGCGGTAAAACCATCCGTCCCCAGTCCCCACTGGAAGCCCAAAAACTGGGCATCAGCACGGTCTACCAAGAGGTGAACCTCTGCCCTAATTTGTCGGTGGCCGAGAACGTGTTTGCCGGGCGCTACCCGCGCTGCGGGTTGGCGCAGGGCTACCGCATCGATTGGGCCGCCGTGCAGCGCCGGGCACGTGAGCTGCTGGCCCGCATCGGGCTGGACATTGACGTAACCCGTTTGCTGTCTACTTACCCGGTAGCAGTGCAGCAGTTGGTGGCGATTGCCCGGGCGCTGGGGGTGGAGTCCAAAGTGTTGATTCTGGACGAACCCACTTCCAGCCTGGACGAAGACGAAGTACAAAAACTATTTGAAGTGTTGCGCCGCCTGCGTGGCGAAGGCTTGGCGATTCTGTTCGTCTCGCATTTTTTGAACCAGGTGTACGCCGTGTCCGACCGCATCACCGTACTGCGCAACGGCGAGTGGGTAGGCGAATGGATGGTGGCTGACTTGCCACCGCAGGCGTTGATCTCGGCCATGCTGGGGCGCGAGTTTGCCGTGCATACCGCGACCACCGCACCGCAGCGGATGTTCAGCGCAGATGCACTGCTGCTGGAGACCAAAGGCTTGGCCCAGTCCGGCCATTTGCAACCGGTGGATTTGCACATCCATGCGGGCGAGGTGCTGGGGCTGGCGGGCTTGCTGGGGGCAGGGCGTACCGAGCTGGCGCGGTTGCTGTTTGGGCTGGAGGTGGCCGACCGTGGCAGCCTGCAGATCAACGGCGATACGGTACTGCTGGCCAATCCGGTCGATGCGGTGCGCCACGGCATTGCACTGTGCCCCGAAGAGCGCAAGACCGATGGCATTGTGGCCGAGCTCTCGGTGCGCGAAAACATCGCATTGGCGCTGCAGGCACGGCTGGGCTTGCGGCGCTTTTTGTCCGTGCCTGAGCAGACTGCGCTGGCAGAGAAGTTTGTCGCCCTGCTAGGCATTAAAACCGCCAGCGTCGAGACGCCGATTGGCTTGCTGTCGGGTGGTAACCAGCAAAAAGCGGTGATCGCCCGCTGGTTGGCCACCGACCCCCGCCTGCTGATTCTGGACGAGCCGACCCGGGGCATCGACGTGGCGGCCAAGCAAGAAATCATGGATGAAATATTGCGATTGGCCAGCGACGGTATGGCGGTGTTGTTCATTTCCTCCGAGATGGGTGAGGTGGTGCGGGTGTCTGACCGCATCGCTGTGCTGCGCGACCGTAGCAAAGTGGGCGAACTGCCCGGTGGCAGTAGCGAAGAGAACGTTTATAAATTGATTGCGGCTGGACATGTTTAGTTCTTTGATGCGCCACCGTTTGGCGTGGCCGGTAGTGACCTTGCTGCTGCTGCTGGCTGTCAATACCGCGTTCAACCCCGGCTTTCTGCGCATTGAATGGCGTGATGGCCATCTGTATGGCAGCCTGATCGACATCTTGAACCGTGCCGCACCGCTGGTACTGGTGTCGCTGGGCATGACGCTGGTGATTGCTACCCGGGGTATTGATATTTCGGTCGGTGCGGTGGTGGCCATTGCAGCGGCGCTTGCAGCCTGGATGATTGGCGGCGCGCTGGTGGTGCATGGCGGTGTCTCGGTGTACGAGAGCCGCTTTCCTATGCCGTTGGCTATTTTGGGCGCGTTGGCGGTGGCCTTGCTGTGCGGCCTGTGGAACGGCCTGCTGGTAGCCCGCATCGGCATGCAGCCCATCATCGCTACGTTGATCCTGATGGTGGCGGGCCGGGGCATTGCGCAGCTCATCACCGGCGGGCAGATCATCACCATTTACTACGCACCGTTTTTCTTCCTCGGCAGTGGGGCTTTGCTGGGGTTGCCGTTTTCGCTGTTCATCGTGGCGCTGGTGTTTGGGGTATTGCATCTGGCCATGACCCGCACCGCGTTGGGTCTGTTCATCCAGGCAGTGGGTATCAACCCGGTGGCAGCCCGTGGTGTGGGTATCCAGGCGCGGCGGCTGGTGGTGGCCGCCTATACATTTTGCGGATTTTGCGCCGGGGTGGCGGGCTTGTTGATCAGCTCCAATGTAAAGAGCGCCGACGGCAATAACGCAGGCCAGCTGTTGGAGCTGGACGCGATTCTGGCCGTCACGCTGGGCGGCACGGCGCTAACCGGTGGGCGCTTTAGCCTGGTGGGCAGCGTGGTGGGTGCGCTCATCATCCAGACGCTGACCTACGCTATTTACTCGCTGGGCGTGCCGCCTGAAATCAACCTGGTGGTGAAGGCCGTGGTGGTGTTTGCGGTCATGCTGCTGCAGTCGCCTGAGTTCCGCGTTACGTTGCGCACCTGGATGGTCCGTCCTGCTCCACAAGGAGTGCAGCCATGAGCCGTATCAATCCACAGCACCTGCCCCTGGTGGCCACGGTGTCGCTGTTTGTCGCCATGGCCACGCTGGGTTCGGTGGCGTACGACGGTTTCTTTTCTGCGCAGGTGTTTTTGAACCTGCTGATCGACAACGCCTTTCTGGTCATCGTGGCCGTGGGCATGACCTTTGTGGTGCTGTCGGGGGGCATTGATTTGTCGGTCGGCTCGGTGATTGCCCTGACCACCATGGTGTCGGCCTCTTTGGTGGAGCACCACGGCTGGAGCCCGGCGCTGGTGATTCCGCTGGTGCTGTTGATGGGCACGGCGATGGGCGCGGGCATGGGGTTTTTGATTGAACGCTTTCGGCTGCAGCCCTTCATCGTGACGTTGGCAGGCATGTTTTTGGCGCGCGGCCTGTGCTACTTGATCAGCATCGACTCCATCAGCATGACCAACGCGTTTTACTCAGATGTGTCGCAAATGCGCATTCCGGTGTGGGGCGATGCCTCTATCTCCATCGGTGCGGTGATCGCCATGGTGGTGCTGTTGGTGGCCGTGTTCGTCGCCCATTGCACGCCGTTTGGCCGCACGGTGTATGCCGTGGGCGGCGGTGAAAACGCGGCCCTGCTGATGGGCTTGCCGGTGCGCTCCACGCTGATCGGGGTGTACACGCTGTCGGGTTTTTGCTCGGCGCTGGCCGGAGTGGTGTTCACCTTTTACATGCTCTCTGGCTATGGCCTGCATGCGGTGGGCATGGAGTTGGACGCGATTGCGGCAGTGGTCATCGGCGGCACGCTGTTGACGGGCGGCTCCGGTTACATGGTCGGCACGCTGTTTGGCGTACTGATGCTGGGCATTATCCAAACCCTGATTTCCTTTGACGGCACCCTCAGCTCCTGGTGGACCCGCATCGTGGTCGGTGCGTTGCTGTTCCTGTTTTGCCTGCTGCAGCGGGTGTTTGCCGCCCGTGCAGCTTCTTCCCAAACCTCTTCCCACGCTTAATTTTTTGAGAAGCACTCTATGACTGATACACCTAAAAAAATGCGTTCTGCCGAATGGTTCGGCTCGGCCGACAAAAACGGCTTCATGTACCGCAGCTGGATGAAGAACCAGGGCATCCCCGACCACGAGTTCGATGGTCGTCCCATCATCGGCATCTGTAACACCTGGTCAGAACTCACCCCTTGCAATGCCCACTTTCGCAAGATTGCCGAGCACGTCAAGCGCGGCATCTTTGAGGCGGGTGGCTTCCCGGTGGAGTTCCCCGTGTTCTCCAGCGGGGAGTCGAACCTGCGCCCCACCGCCATGTTGACCCGCAATCTGGCCAGCATGGATGTGGAGGAAGCCATTCGCGGCAACCCTATCGACGCCGTGGTGCTGCTGACCGGCTGCGATAAGACTACGCCCGCGCTGCTGATGGGCGCGGCCAGCTGCGACATCCCGGCCATCGTGGTCACCGGCGGCCCCATGCTCAACGGCAAGCTCAACGGCAAGGACATCGGCTCCGGCACGGCAGTGTGGCAGCTGCATGAGTCGCTCAAGGCGGGCGAGATCAACGAGCACCAGTTCTTTGCAGCCGAGGCGGGCATGTCCCGCTCGGCGGGTACTTGCAATACCATGGGTACGGCCTCCACCATGGCCTGCATGGCCGAGGCGCTGGGCACCTCGTTGCCGCACAACGCCGCCATTCCGGCCGTGGACGCGCGCCGCTACGTGCTGGCGCACATGTCGGGCGCACGCGCCGTCGAGATGGCCCGCGAAGGCCTCACGCTGTCCAAAATCCTGACCCGCGAAGCCTTTGAAAACGCCATCCGCACCAACGCCGCCATTGGCGGTTCGACGAACGCCGTCATCCACCTGAAAGCCATCGCAGGCCGTATCGGCGTGCAGCTGGACCTAGAGGATTGGACCCGTATTGGCCGTGGCACGCCCACCATCGTGGACTTGCAACCCTCGGGCCGCTTCCTGATGGAAGAGTTTTACTACGCCGGTGGCCTACCCGCCGTGCTGCGCCGCCTGGGTGAAAACGGCCTGCTGCCGCACCCCGAGGCGCTCACCGTCAACGGAAAATCCATGTGGGACAACGTGCGTGAAGCGCCCCAGTACAACGACGAGGTGATTCGCCCGCTGGACAAACCGTTGATTGCCGACGGGGGCATCTGCATCCTGCGCGGCAACCTGGCTCCCCGTGGCGCGGTGCTCAAGCCATCGGCGGCGACGCCCGAGCTGCTCAAGCACCGTGGCCGCGCCGTGGTGTTCGAGAACCTGGAACACTACAAAGAGCGCATCGTGGATGAAAACCTGGACATCGACGCCAGCTGCGTCATGGTCATGAAAAACTGCGGCCCCAAGGGCTACCCCGGCATGGCAGAGGTGGGCAATATGGGGCTGCCGCCCAAGCTGTTGCGCCAGGGCGTGAAGGACATGGTCCGCATTTCCGACGCCCGCATGAGTGGCACGGCCTATGGCACTGTGGTGCTGCACGTCGCCCCCGAGGCCGCTGCGGGCGGGCCGCTGGCCGCCGTGCGCGATGGGGACTTTATCGAGATGGACTGCGAGCAGGGCCGTTTGCACCTGGATATTTCGGATGCAGAGCTGGCCGAACGTCTGCAAGCGCTGAACCCCGGCGCGGCCAAACCCATGTCCGGTGGCTATGCCCGCCTGTACGTGGACCACGTGCTGCAGGCCGACGACGGCTGCGACTTTGACTTCCTGGTGGGCTGCCGAGGCTCCAGCGTACCCCGCCATTCACATTAAATTTTGACTATGCATACTGCCTCCACCCCCCGTTACCAGGGCGTCTTCCCCGTCGTCCCCACCAC
This sequence comes from Comamonadaceae bacterium, assembly GCA_947451445.1. Taxonomy (GTDB): domain Bacteria; phylum Pseudomonadota; class Gammaproteobacteria; order Burkholderiales; family Burkholderiaceae_C; genus Rhodoferax_B. The sequence goes on along the minus strand of CANFZJ010000094.1, from coordinate 748 downwards.
TTTCACCGCCTCGGGCGAGTTAGACCTGGCCAGCCAGAAGCGCTGCGTCGATTTCATGATCGACGCGGGCTCCACCGGCCTGTGCATCCTGGCCAACTTCTCCGAGCAGTTCTCGCTGTCCGACGACGAGCGTGAACGGATCACCCGCACCGTGCTGGAGCACGTGGCAGGCCGCGTGCCTGTCATCGTCACCACCACCCACTACGGCACCAGCGTCTGCGCGGCCCGCAGCCGCCGCGCGCAAGACCAGGGTGCCGCCATGGTGATGGTGATGCCGCCCTACCACGGAGCGACGTTTCGCGTGCCCGAGCCGCAGATCTACGAGTTCTACGCCCGGGTGTCGGATGCCATCGACATCCCCATCATGGTCCAGGACGCTCCAGCCAGCGGCACCGTGCTGTCGGCCGCCTTCCTGGCCAAGATGGCGCAGGACATCGAACACCTGAGCTACTTCAAGATCGAAACCGCCGGGGCCGCCAGCAAACTGCGCGAGCTGATCCGCCTGGGCGGTGACGCCATTGAAGGTCCATGGGATGGCGAAGAGGCCATCACCCTGCTGGCCGACCTGGATGCAGGGGCCACGGGCGCGATGACCGGCGGGGCCTTCCCTGACGGTATACGCAGCATCGTCGATGCGTTTGCTGCCGGGCGGCGCGAAGAGGCGGTGGCCGCCTATGGCCGCTGGCTGCCGTTGATCAACTACGAGAACCGCCAGGGCGGCATCCTGACCGCCAAGGCCTTGATGCTG
>CANFZJ010000093.1 GCA_947451445.1 Comamonadaceae bacterium | reverse complement strand
GGTGCCGACAGCAAGCCCATCACCGTGGGCCTGAACAACATGGTCAACACCACCAGCAGCGTGAAAAACTACAACGTGGACATGGCAGCCGCCGTGATCGCGGGCTTGCCCACCATCCTCATTTACGTGTTGGCGGGTCAATATTTCGTTAAAGGACTCACAGCAGGCGCTGTGAAAGGATAAGAACATGGCATCCGCACTCCACATTAAAGGCATCCGCAAAACCTTCGGCAGCGGCGACAAAATGGTCGAGGTGCTCAAGCGCATCGACATCGACGTGGCCCCCGGTGAATTCTTGATCTTGGTCGGCCCGTCCGGCTGCGGCAAGTCCACCCTGCTGAACATCATTGCCGGGCTCGAAGAGCCTACCGAGGGCTCGTTACGCATCGGTGACCGCGACGTGGTCGGCGTAGCCCCGGCCCAGCGCGACATCGCCATGGTGTTCCAGAGCTACGCGCTGTACCCCACCATGAGCGTGGCCGAAAACATCGGCTTCGCGCTGGAAATGCGCAAGGTCCCCAAGGCCGACCGTGAAAAGCGCATCGCCGAAGTCGCCGCCATGCTGCAAATCACCCACCTGCTGGACCGCCGCCCTGCGCAGCTGTCCGGCGGCCAGCGCCAGCGCGTTGCCATGGGCCGGGCCCTGGCCCGCCAGCCGCAGCTGTTCCTGTTCGACGAACCACTGTCCAACCTGGACGCCAAGCTGCGCGTGGAAATGCGCGCCGAGATCAAGCGGCTGCACCAGGTCAGTGGCATCACCAGCGTCTACGTCACCCACGACCAGATCGAGGCCATGACCCTGGGCAGCCGCATCGCGGTGATGAAGGACGGCGTGCTGCAGCAACTGGGCACGCCAGACGACATCTACAGCCGCCCGGCCAATACCTATGTGGCCAGCTTCATCGGCTCGCCAACTATGAATTTGATAGCTGGCCGTGCAGATGCAATAAGCGTTGGAGGTCAATTTGACATAAAAGGCGGCAACCTACCACTGAAGGCCCCCACGCCCGGCCTGGACACCCTGCTGGGCGTACGGCCCGAGCACGTCACGCTGGTGGACGCATCTCCCTGGCGCGGTGAGGTCAGCGTGGTCGAGCCCACCGGGGCCGACACCTACGTGGTGGTCAAGACCGAGGCAGGTAACGTCACTGTGCGCACCGCCCCGCAAACCACCATCCAGCCCGGCGACAAAGTGGGCTTGCAAGTCAGTGCGGAACAGGTCAGCTGGTTCGACGCAAAGACCGGCGTGCGCTTGTAATTCGGCGTACCTCTCGGTGTTTGCACGAGGCCCCGCAGGGGCCTTTTTTTCCTCTTGGAAGGTCTGGCAATGCGTTTACGAAACCAAATACTGGCGATCGGCATAGCCGGTGCATTGATGGCGTCGCTGGTGGGGGGCGTGGGCTTACTTAGCGCCCGCCGCTTGGCGGGTGCCTTGGACACTTCGGTCCACATGGGCCAGGCGGCGCAAAACAGCCAGCAGGCCGCGATGATGCAAGGTGCGTTGCGTGGCGACGTGCTGCGTGCCCTGTTTGGCTCCATCAGCCGCGACAAAGAGCAAATTGCCGGGGCGCAAAAAGACCTGGCCGCGCACATCGCACTATTTAACACCGCGCTCCAAAAGCTGGACAGCCTGCCCCTGTCGCCCGACGTAAAAACGGTTCTTGCCGCCACGCGGCCCCAGGTCACGCAGTACACCGAAGCCGCTAGCCGGGTGATGGACCTGACCGCCAAGGGGGCGATGGCTGCCGGGGCCGTGCCCGAGTTCAACCGCCTGTTTGGCGAGTTGGAAAAGCAGATGGACATCCAGGTGGTCGCCATCGACAAAGATGTGCAAGCCTTGAGCGGGCGCTCCACCCAGGTGGTAGACCAAGCCACTTTGCTCGTGGGGGTTGCGCTGGCCTTGGCTGTTGTGCTGTTGGTGGGGGCTGCCCTGTGGCTGGCCCGGCATCTGGGCCGCCCTATGGCCTACGCGGTGCAAATTGCCGACCAGTTGGCCGAGGGCAATTTGTCGCAGCCGGTGCAGCCGGTGGGTAACGACGAAACCGTGCACCTGCTACACGCCATGGCACGCATGCAAAGCAGCTTCAGCGGCATCGTGTACAGCGTCAAGGCCAATGCCGACAACGTGGCCACCGCCAGCGCCGAGATTGCCCAGGGCAACCACGATCTGTCTGCCCGCACCGAGCACCAGGCCAGCGCACTGGAAGAAACCGCAGCCTCGATGGAGCAGCTGCGCGCGACCGTTCAGCACAACGACCAGAACGCCATCCGGGCCAACCAGCTGGCACGCGGCGCGTCCACGGTGGCCGAGCAGGGCGGCGCGGTGGTCGGCCAGATGGTGGACACCATGCAGGGCATCAACGAGGCGTCGCGCAAGATTTCGGACATCATTGGCGTGATCGACGGCATCGCCTTCCAGACCAATATCCTGGCGCTGAACGCCGCCGTGGAGGCAGCCCGTGCGGGCGAGCAAGGCCGAGGCTTTGCGGTGGTGGCCAGTGAGGTTCGGTTGCTGGCAGGGCGCAGCGCCGATGCCGCCCGCGAGATCAAAAAGCTCATCAACGCCAGCGTGCAGCGCGTGGAGCAGGGCAGCACCTTGGCCGAACAAGCCGGAGCCACCATGGCCGAGGTGGTGGGCAGCATCCGCCGGGTCACCGAGATCATGGGCGAGATCAGCGCCTCCAGCACGGAGCAAAACGCGGGCGTGGCCCAAGTGTCCGAAGCCGTGGGCCAGATCGACCGAGTGACCCAGCAAAACGCCGCGCTGGTAGAGCAAATGGCCGCCGCTGCCAGCAGCCTCAAAGCCCAGGCGCAAGAGCTGGTGCAGACCGTGGCGGTGTTCCAGCTGGGGGCGGACGAGCGTCCGGCACTGCTAGCGCTATCGCGGTAGCCCGTCCTCCCGCCTACGCGGGTATGGGGGCTATGCTGGGGGCGTCGATGCCGGTTGCTGCAACCACGCCGGGCTCGGTGCCCAACAGCGCTGCCAGTACCGCATTTCTCATAGATAAAAGCGTACTATGCGCACGTTGCGAGCGCCAATCCATAGTGGATTTCAGTGGAGAAAATCGCGCACAAACAGTGAGAATTTTGAATTGGCACCACGGCCTTCGTAGCTCCCAATTTGACATGCTGCGTGTGCCGTGATTCGTTGGCTTGACTCTACACATGATTGCAAAAGCCCCTCACCACCGCCTTGCCCGCTACGTCACTTTAATCTTGTGCGCGGTAGCTCTTTACCTGGGTGTTATCGTTTTTTCGGGTTGGACGCTGAACCTGGGGGCGCTCAAGAATGTGTGGGGCGGCCCGCTTGCCATGGAGCCCGAATCCGCTTTAGGTCTTGCCCTGTGCAGCATGGCCTTGGGCGCGCTTGCGTGGTTTCGCTTCCACCCCACTGTCCGTACCGTAGCCATCCTGACTGCACTGCTGGTTATGGCAATCTCCTCGGTCGTCGCCCTCGCAGAAGGTTTGGGGGGCTGGCGCATAGGACTGGAAACATGGCTTTTCGCAGAAGACGTAACCGGTGCGAGCGTCTTGCCAACCCGCGTGTCAACGTTGGGCGCACTGAGCACGGCCCTGATGGGGTTAGCGCTGCTGGTAGCGGCGCGTGCCCCTACCAAACCTGACCGACTCGTTGCCATGGCCGCCTTGGCAGCGACGGAGGTGTTGATTTCAGGGGTGGCTATCCTGAGCCATTTTCTTGATCTGCAGCTTGGCATCGAATTAAATGCCTTTTTGTCCCTCCCGTTGGATGCCGCTCTCGGGCTGCTGTTGATGGGCTTGGCTTTGGTGTCCTGCGTGTATGCCGAAGGTGGCCTGAACTGGGTCATGGATCGACTCACGACGACCGGCATTGTTGCCGGCATCTCTTCACTGCTGCTGGCAGCTGGTCTGGTGTCTTATTTGACCCGCCAGCTTCAACAGAGTACGGAGGTCGTCAACCAAACGCAAGCCATTGTTAAGCTCATTGGGCAAGTGAAGAGCGGCGCAGCGGATGGCTCTGCCGCCGTGCGCGGCTACGTGATCACCGGTGACGAGCGGCTGGCACGGCGCAGAGAGCAAACATTTGCGGATTTGTTTCGGCATCTGAAGGACTTGAGAACGCAGCTCTCAGTCGATCCGGCCAGTCAACTGCTGGTGGATGAACTTGTTCAAATGACAGAGGAACGCAAGCGAGGCTCCGGCATGGTCGTCGAGACACGCCGCCGGGAGGGCTTTGAAGCGGCCCAAAAGTTGGTAATGGCCGCTAGCGGAGTGGCGCAAACCGACCTGTTCAATGAGGCGATCAACACCTTGGGGGCCGCACAGAGCTATCGGCAGGATCAATTGGAGCAACGTTCCAATCAGATCGCACGCCGGATTTATTTGACGTTGCCGATAGGCGTTTTCATGAGCTTGACCTTCTTGTTCCTAGTCATTTTCAAGTTGAATGACGGAACTGAGGCGCGCCAGCAGAGCGACAAGCGCAACCAGCGACTGACCAATCTTTATGCTGCTTTGTCGCAGACCAATCAGGCCATTGTGCATGTCACGGACGCGGCTAGCCTGTACCAGAAGATCTGCAGTGTCTGCGTCGATTACGGTCACGCCAATGTGGCGGTCATCACGCTGGTGAAAGGTGACTTTGCCATTCCTGAGGCGTTTGCCGGCCCGGTTGGGGCGGTGCTCGAAGGGCTTGCTTACCCGCTGGATGCCAGCCAGCGAGACCTCGACATCACCGCCATGGCCATTCACAGTGGCCAAACACAGCTTTCCAAAAATTTTGTGGACGATCCGCGTTTGCAAGATTGGCGCGAGCGCGCGGGAGAGCTGGGTGTGGGTTCGGTCGCCGTTCTTCCGTTTCGGCGGGCGGGGTTGGTGGCGGGGACCCTGAGCCTGCAAATACCGGAGCTGAACTTTTTCACGCCAGAGCTGGTTGCCTTGCTCGAAGAGATGGTGGGCGATCTCTCCTTCGCTCTGGACAACATGGATAACAACGCAGCCCGAGCGGCAGCCGAGGTAGCCGTCAAGGCCAGCGAGCAACGCATTCGTACCCTGTTTGAGCGGGCAGTTGACGGTATTTTTGTGGTCTCGGAAAACCATCGCATCATTGAGGCCAACCCCGCGGCCCTCGCCATGTTGGGCTATAGCCTGGATGAAATGCTGAAGCTGTCGGTTCAAGATATCCTGACCGAAGCGTCTCGACAGCGCCTTGCCGAAAGAGGCGGGAGTTCCCTGAGTGCTGTTCCTCACGTCGATGAGGTGATGCACCAACGAAAGGATGGGACGGTTTTTGCGGCTGATGTCAGCACCAGCCCACTGCCTGGCCAGCAACTCTTGGCCATTGTTCGCGACGTGTCGGATCGCAAGCAGGCTGCAGCGCGCATTGATTTTTTGGCGAATCACGATGCGCTCACTGGCATGCCAAACCGAACGCTGATGCGCGACCGCATCACCCAGGCGATCAACCACGCGAAACGCCGGGGCGGTCAATTGGCATTGATGTACCTGGATCTGGACCGCTTCAAAGTCATCAACGACGGCTACGGACATCCCTTTGGCGACAAGTTGCTCAAGGCAGTTGGTGAGCGCCTGGTGCCAGTCGTGCGTGAAGGTGATACGGTGGCACGCCAGAGCGGGGACGAATTCTTGGTTCTGTTGGCCGATTTGCACAAGTTTTCCGATGCCTACACCGTGTCCCAGAAGATTCTTGATGCATTTGCGCCGCCTTTCCAGGTCGAAGGAAGAGAGGTGTATGTCTCGCTCAGTATTGGCATCAGCGTTTATCCGGAAAATGGCGAGGACGCTGATGAGCTGATCAGCCATGCGGATGTAGCCATGTCCCGGTCCAAGGATTTGGGGCGTAGCACTTACCAGTTTTTCACCGAAGAAATGAGCAGCGCCACCCGGCAGCAGATCGATCTGGAATCCTGCCTTCGCACGGCCATATCCCTTGGCGAATTGCACCTGGCGTACCAGCCCAAAGTGGACTTGCAAACCGGCCGTATTTTGGGGTGCGAGGCCTTGCTGCGCTGGAACCATCCCGAACTGGGTGCTGTGTCGCCCGCACGGTTTATTCCTGTTGCCGAGGAGTGTGGGCTGATTGTGCCGATTGGCGACTGGGTGCTGCGTACCGCGTGCCTTCAGAGCAAGGCTTGGACGCAGGCCGGGTTGCCACCGATCGTGATGTCCGTGAACGTGTCTGCAAGGCAGTTTCTTCAGCAGGATGTTGTGCAGTGGGTGTTGAACACCTTGCGGGACACCCAGCTGCCGCCAGAGCTATTGGAATTGGAACTGACCGAGAGCCTGATCGCACAGGACACCGAAAAAGTGATCACCACGGTGGTGCAGCTCAAGGCCGCAGGTGTGAAATTCTCGATTGACGATTTTGGCACTGGCTATTCCAGCCTGAGCTATCTCAAACGATTCAAAGTGAACACCCTCAAAATCGACCAGTCATTCATTCGCGACATGCTCAACAGCGCAGAGGATGCCGCCATCCCACTGGCCGTCATCTCGATGGCAAACCGTTTACGACTCAAGGTCATTGCGGAAGGGGTGGAGACGCCGGAGCAATGCGACTTCTTGCGCAATCACGGATGCGATGAAATCCAGGGCTACTTTTTCAGCAAACCGGTGGCTGCTGACGCGTTTGCACAAATGCTGCTGGACGACAAGCGGCTGGAACTTGGCTGATCTGGTTTGCCAGAAACGGCCGCCCTGCCGTTCGCGGCCCACTTGCCCGCTGGCAGGCGCATCTTCAGCGCTTGCTTGCGCACGTGTTATCAGAGCTGATGGCATTTTCTTAAATTTTGACCAGGGTGCTTTGAAAGGCCGCCAGTGGCACCGGGCGGCCAAACCAGTAGCCTTGGGCGTATTGGCAGCCCATGGCGCGCAGGCGCTGGGCCTGGGCTTCGGTTTCTACGCCTTCGGCCACCACGCTGACGCCAAAGCCCTTGGCCATGTGCAGCACCGCGGCGACGATGGCGGCGTCTTGTGGCGAGTCGCACAGGTTGCGCACAAAGCTCTGGTCGATCTTCAGGCAGTCAAACGGCAGGTGGCCCAGGTAGGCCAGCGACGAGTAGCCGGTGCCAAAGTCGTCGATGGCGATTTTCACGCCCTGGCTGCGGATGGCGCGCAGGCGCTCTTCGGTCAGGCCGTCCTGGCCCAGCAGCACGGATTCGGTCAGCTCCAGGGTGAGGTGGTGCGCGGGCAGGCCGCTGCGCTGCAGCGCGTCTTGCAGGGTGGCGGCAAAGTCGGACTGGATCAGCTGGCGGGCCGATACGTTGACGTGCAGCTCGAAGTCCGGCGGTAGCTGGGGCAGCAGGCGTGCGATGTCTTGTGTGGCGGTGTGCAGCACCCAGTCGCCCAGCGGCAGGATGAGGCCGGAGTCTTCGGCCACAGGAATGAATACGCCGGGGGTGACCAGTCCCCGGGCCGGGTCTTGCCAGCGCACCAGGGCTTCGGCACCGCTGACGCGCCCGCTGGCCAGCTGCACCACGGGCTGGTAGTACACCAAAAACTGTTGCTTCTCCAGTGCCTGGCGCAGCGCCAGGACCAGCCGCGCGTGTTCTTGCGACTGCTCCAGCATGTTGGCCGCGAACACTGCGCACGTGCCGTGGCCCCGGCGTTTGGCTTCGCCCAGGGCCACGCTGGCGTTGCGCAGCCATTCGGGCAGGGCGTCGGCGACCAGCAGGCCCTGGACCAGGCCCATTGAAGCGGTGACCAGCACCTCGTCGTCGCCCGAGGCAAACGGGGCGGCAAACAGGGTCTGCACCCGCGCGGCGATGTCGCTGGCCGGGCAGGGGGTGTCCAGTTGCAGCAGGGCAAATTCATCGCCGCCGACCCGTGCCATTACCACCGAGGCGGGTAGCTGCGCCCGGATGCGGGTGGCGACGGCCTGCAGCAGCCGGTCGCCCGTGGCATGGCCCACGTTGTCGTTGATGGCCCGAAAGCCGTCCAACCCGACCAGGCAGAGCGCGGCGGCGCGGGGCTCGGTCCAGCGGGACTGCTCCAGCAGGCCGTTGCGGGTCAGCAGGTGGGTCAGGCTGTCAAACACCAGCTGTTCGTGCAGGTCGCTGAAAGAGCGTTGCAGGCGCTCGGCCATGCCGTTGAAGGCGCGCACCAGGACGGCGGTTTCTTGTACCGAGCTACCGTGGGCCAGGCGGGTGTTCCACTGCCCCTGGGCCAGCCGGTTGGCGGCCTCGGCGGTGCGCTGGATGGGGCGGGTGACCTTGCCGATGACGCCCAGGCAGGCCAGCAGGCCCAGCGCAGAGAGACCCACAATCCAGCCCAGGGTGCGCTGGCTGGCGTCGCGGATGTCGCCCAGCAGGTCGGACTCGGGCAGCAGGGTGACGATGCGCCACTGCAGGCCGCGCGGGTCGGCGTAGGGGGCCACGCGGCCGGTGTAGCGCTGGCGGTCCACCCGCAGGTGAAAGTCGGCGCTGTGGGCGGTGCTGGCCTCGGCCTGGGCCACGGGGTGGGCGGCAGCGCGCAGCACGGGGTTGGCGCTGTCCTGCAGGCGCAGGCGTTCGCCGCGTGGCGTGGTGCCGCTGCCGTCCGAGACCACCGGGCTGGGGTCGGACTGGGCGACCAGGCGGCCCTCCATGTCGGTGATGGCGATGGTGCCGTTGCTGCGCAGGGGCTCGTCGTGCAAAAACTGGTTCAGCCCGTCCAGCTTGACATCGGCCTCCACCACGCCCAGCAGGGTGTCGCCGTGGTGGACCGGGGTGGAGGCGCTGATGGTGATCTCGGCCCGCTCGTCGTAGTTGGTGTAAATGGCCGACCAGCCGGCCCGGTTGGTTTTGGCGATGGGGGCGTACCAGGGCCGTACGCGGGGGTCGTAGCCGGAATAGACGGCCCGCACCGCGCCCGGCTGGGGGCCTTGGTAAATGCGCAGCTCACCCTGGGTGCTGGGGTCTTTGAGCATCAGCGAAAACCCGCTGCCGTCGGCCTCGCGGCGCAGTCCGACGTATTCGCCCGCGCTGCTGCCAAAGCTCAACACGCTGAGTTGCGTGGGGTCCCGGTACAGGTCCTGGTAGACCCCGCGCAGGTAGGTGGATACCGGGATGAGGTTGCCCGGCGTGTACAGCGTGTGGCGGTGGATCGCGTCGGCCACCTGGGCTTGGGCCTGAAACGGGGCGTCCAGAAAGGCGGTGAGCCGGTGGCTGGCAGCGGCGGTCAGGGCGTCCAGAATCCGCGCGCTGGTGGCGTCGATCAGTTGTTGCGTGTGGGTGTGCTGGGTGGCGGCCTGTAACACCACGGTGGTGGTCAGGATCAGTGCAAGCGGCACGGTAATCGCAACGCGTAGCGAGGGGCGAAAAAAACGCATGGACTTACCCTGTAGGGACGGTGGCGAACACAGTGCCTGGGTGTGGGCGGTGTGGACCCTGAATTAGAGCATTGCCACACCG